>NZ_CAXBOD010000009.1:0-115716 GCF_963977235.1 uncultured Albimonas sp. | reverse complement strand
CGCCCCGGCGCGTCCGCTGCGCGGCCGCGACCGCCCCGCCCTGCGTCCCCGTCGACGGCGCAGGGACCGGGCGGCGGCGGCGCGCGGGGCACGGCGCGGGGCGTATCGATTTTGATCGCGCAGGGTGCGGCCCCGGCCTATGCTCAGGCGCTGCCGCGCCGTCTTCAGGGAACCCCCGCCATGCGCCCCGGCTTCATCTTCATGCTGACCCGAAACGACCTGACCGTCCCCGACGCGCCGGCGCATCTTGAAACCGCGCTCGCGGCCGGGGTGCGCCAGATCGGCTTCAAGGACGTGGGTCTGCCGGTGGAGGCGCTGCGCGCGATCGCGGCCCGGATCCGGGCCGCGGGGGGAACCTGCTGGCTGGAGGTGGTGTCGCTGGACGCGGACCGCGAGGCCGCCTCGGTGCGCGCGGGCATCGAGATCGGGGTGGACCGGCTGCTGGGCGGCTGCCGCGCGGACGTCGCCGCGCAGCTGCTGGCGGGGACGGGGATCGGCTACTACCCGTTCGCCGGCCGCATCTCGGGCCATCCCAGCGTGCTGGAGGGCGACGCGGCCGAGATCGCGGCCTCGGCCCGGGCGCTGGCGGCGCGGCCGGAGGTGGCGGGGCTGGACCTGCTCGCCTACCGCGGCCGGGTCCCCGCCGAGGCGCTGGCCGCCGAGGTCTGCGCCGCCGCCGGCAAGCCGGTGATCGCGGCGGGATCGATCGACCGGCCCGAGCGGGTGCAGGCCATGGCGCGGGCGGGCTGCGCGGGGTTCACGGTGGGGACTGCGGCGCTCGACGGCGCCTTCCGGGGCGCGCCGCCGGATCTGCCGGGGCAGTTGCGCGGGATCCTCGAGGCCGCGGCCTGTTTCGGCTGAGCGGCCCCCTCCATGCCACGGAAGCGGCCCCCGGGGGGTGGACGATGCGCGCCTGCGCCATAGGTGAACGGCGACCGTCCCGCCGCGCATCCCCGCGGCGCTGACCCAACGACGCAGACGCAAGGATCCCATGACCCGCTCGACCCTGCCCGGCAGAGACTTCCTCCCGCCCCCCCGCCTGACCCGGGAGGACGGCGAGGAGCGGCGCGTGGGCGTCGAGCTGGAGTTCGCCGCGATCTCGGCGCGCGACGGCGCGCGGCTGGTGCGCGACCTGTTCGGGGGCGACCTCTACGAGGAGGACCCCCACCGCTTCCACGTCAAGGATGCGGAGCTGGGCGACTTCACCGTCGAGCTCGACACCCGCCACGCCCATCGCGACAAGCCCACCGAGACCGAGACCCGCAAGGGCATCGACCGCTTCCTCGAGGAGATGGGCGAGGAGCTGCGCAGCCTCTACGGCGACGTCTCCTCGCTGCTGGTGCCGTGCGAGATCGTCTGCCCGCCGGTGCCCCTGACCGAGCTGCCGCGCATCGACGCGCTGGTCGAGGCGCTGCGCAGCGCGGGCGCCGTGGGCACCGACGACAGCCCCCTGCACGCGTTCGGCGCCCAGCTGAACCCCGAGGTCGCCACCGCGGACCCGGCGTGGCTGACCTCGATGCTGCGCTCCTACGTGCTGCTCTCGGACTGGCTGCGCGAGGTGACCGAGCTCGACGCCACCCGCCGCATCGCGGCCTTCGCCGACCCGTTCCCCAAGGAATACGTCGAACGGATCACCGAGCCGGGCTACGCCCCCTCGCTCGAAGGGCTGATCGACGACTATCTCGAGGACAACCCGACCCGGAACCGCGAGCTCGACATGCTGCCGCTGTTCTGCTGGCTGGACGAGGAGCGGGTGCGCTCGGCCCTGCCGGACGAGAAGATCCACGCGCGGCCGACCTTCCATTACCGCCTGCCCAACGCGGACCTCGGGCGCGAGGGCTGGAACGTCTCGGTGGAGTGGAACCGCTGGCGGATGGTCGAGAAGATGGCCGAACGCCCCGAGCGCCTCGAGGCGATGGGCCGGGCCTGGTCGGAGAACGCGCGGCGGATGTTCCCGACCTCCTGGGCGATCCTGGCCACCGAGTGGATGCTGCTCGAATGACCGGCGCTCGGCACGATCGGACCGAGGGCGCCGCGCGGCAGGGCGCGCCGTCGTCAGCCGCGCGCGGCGCGGCGCGCGACCCGCAGCGCCCGGGAGGCTCGGGAAGCCCGGGAAGCCCGAAAAGGACGTCGCCCCCCGGCCGGCGTCGCGAGGGGCCGCCGCGGATCGGCGTCACCGCCTCGGCCAGGGGCGGGCGCTGGATGTGGTGGCTGTCGTGGCTGGGGCTGCGGGTGATGGGCCTGCGCCCGACGCGGCTGACCGCGCCGCTCGACGCGGACCTCGACCTCTCCGATTTCGACGGGTTCCTGATCGGGGGGGGCGACGACATCGGCGCCGACCTCTACGGTGCCAAGCCCCTGTTCGACGTGCGCATCGACGCGGCGCGCGACGCGATGGAGATGCGGGTTCTCGACCACGCCCTGCCGCGCGACGTGCCGGTGCTGGGGATCTGCCGCGGGGCGCAGATGCTCAACATCCACCGCGGCGGCGACATCCACCAGGAAATGCGCGAGGCCTATGCCGACGTGCCCCGGATGTGGACGCCCCTGCCGGTGAAGACCGTGACCACCGAGCCGGGCGTGCGCTTGCGCGACGTGATCGGGCGCGAGACGTTCCGGGTCAACAGCCTCCACCACCAGGCGGTGGACAAGCTGGGCGAGGGGATGCGGGTGGCCGCGCGCGACGAATTCGGCGTGGTTCAGGCGGTCGAGGATCCCTCGGCCCGGTTCCGCTTCGGCGTGCAGTGGCACCCCGAGTTCCTGCTCTGGCGGCGCCCGCACCGTCGGCTGTTCCGCGCCTTCGCCGCGGCCGTGCACGGCGCCGGCCCCGCCGAGCAGCGCCGCGCCGCGCGCAACGAGCCCGCGCCCGAGCCGGAAACCGAGCCTGCGGCCGTCCCCGACCGGGCGCCCGGCGCATGACGCGGCCCCGCGCCTCCCGGCCGCTTGCCGCGCGCCGGGCCGCGTCCGGGGGCGGTTCGCCCCCACGCCCCGACGTGGCCCCACGCCCCGACGCCTCAAACCCCGCGCCAATGCGCCCGGCGCCGCGGCTTGCTCTCGCCCGACCCGCGAGGCGGCGCCCCTCGCCCTCGCCCTCGCCCAAGCGCTTTCCCCTTGCCGCGGCTTCGGCCCATTGCCGCCCCAGCGGCGCCGCGCGGCGGCGGCTGGATGGAGCCCGATGACCCCGACCGATCCCCACGCGGCCCCGCCGCCCCGCTCCGCCTCCAACGCCGCCGCCGCCGCGCAGGACACCTCCTCCGCCGCCGGCGCGAAGGACGAGTCCGCCGCCTCCCCCGCCGAGCGGGGCCACCATGCCGAGCGTCCAGGCCGGATCCCCGGCCCCGGCTGGCGCGAGGTGCTGGGGCGGGTCTGGCGGGCGCTCAACACCGACCATGTCGGCCTGATCGCCGCGGGCGTCGCCTTCTACGGGCTGCTGGCGCTGTTCCCCGCGATCACCGCCTCGATGGCGCTGGGGGGGCTGGTGCTCGATCCGCCGCGGGTGACCGAGCAGCTGCAGACCTTCGCCGGCGTCCTGCCCCAGGAGGCGGCCGAGATCGTGCTCGGCCAGGCGCGCGACGTCGCCGGCGCGCAGCGGGGCCTCGGCCTGGCCGCGATCCTGGGCATCGGGCTGGCGCTGTGGTCGGCCTCGCGCGGGGTGGCGAGCCTGGTCGAGGGCCTCAACGTCGCCTATGGCGAGCGCGAGACCCGCGGCTTCTTCAAGCGCACCGCCATCGTGCTCGCGCTGACCGTGTGCATGATCTTCGGGCTGATCGCGGGCCTGGGGGCGGCGCTGGTTCTGCCCACGATCTTCGCCATCGTCGACCTCGGGGTCACCGCCGAGATCCTGCTGCGCGGCGCCCGCTGGCTGCTGCTGATGGGGATGACGATCCTGGGCCTGTCGATCCTCTACCGGTTCGGGCCGAACCGGCGGGGAGCCAAGTGGCGCTGGCTGACGCCGGGCTCGATCGCGGCCTGCGGACTGTGGCTGGCGGCCTCGATCGGCTTCTCGGCCTATGTCTCGAACTTCGGCTCCTACAACGAGAGCTTCGGGGCGCTGGCAGGCGTGGTGATCCTGCTGATGTGGCTGTGGCTGTCGGCCTTCGCGGTGCTGATCGGCGCCGCCCTGAACGCCGAGGCCGAGCAGCAGACCCGCGTCGACACCACCGCCGGCGCCCCCCGCCCGATGGGCGAGCGCGGCGCCCACGTGGCCGACACGCCCCCGCCGACGGGCTGACCTCCGCGCGGGCGGGGGCGCCCGCCCGATCCTGGTGCGGGCGGGGGCGCGCCTGACTTGGTGCGGGCAAGAGCGCCCGCCAGCGTTTCCCTCTGCCGCTTCCCCTCGAGGATGGCGCCACACAGGTCGACCCCGTCTTTCTGTCGAGGTTCGGGATCTTCGCGATCGAAACGACGAACATCACGGGCTGGATCTTCGGCGGCGCAAGACCTCCCGGGCGCGCCCTGCCGCCATGTCCTCAGCCTTGTCGTTCTCATCGGCGACGCGGAGGCCAGGAGGCCGATGCCCGCCGGCGTGGCGTGGGGCGGAGACGAGTGGGTGGCCCTGATCGCGACGCGGCGCTCGGCATTGATCGGCCGCGATGAGCTGGCACGCTGCCGCGATCGCCTGTCGCACCCCGGCCTCTCGGCCAGTCTCCTCTCGCGAGGCGCCCATGTCGCGCGCCTCGGCCGCCCGCGCCGGACGCGCCGGACGCGATGCATCGCAATGCCCTCGTTGCGGCAGGGACCTGGCTGTGCGCACCAACAAGCGCAATGGCGGCAGGTTCGAGGGTGCACGCGACACCCCAAGCGCAAGGGAACTCGCAGCCTCATGCGATCTGGCGGTCGTGCGGAGCCGGTCTCCGCAGGCCCGCCCTGTGCGCTTTGCAAAGGTGTCCTGACGACGAAGGCTTGACCGACCGACAGGCAGGGCCGATTTTACGGCGTGGCCGCGGGGAATCCGATCCCGCGCGCGGCCCGAGTTGACAGCTGTCAACTTTCGCGCCCCGGCGCCCCACGACTGGCCGCGAAGACGGCCCCTCCCGGAGGAGACCCCATGCGTCCGCCCGTGCTCGACCTCGCCGACCTTGCCGCCCGGATCCCCGACGGCGCCCTCGTCTCCGTCGCCAAGGAGCCCAACGCCCCGATGGCGCTGGCGCGCGAGATGATCCGGCGCGGCGCAAAGAACCTGCACCTGGTCACCGCCCCCACCGCGGGCGTCTTCGCCGACGCGCTGATCGGGGGCGGCTGCGTGAAGATCATCGAGACCTCGGGCGTCAGCCTGGGCGAGTTCGGCCCCGCGCCGTTCTTCGCCGAGGCGGTGAAGACCGGCCGGGTCGAGATCCGCGACGCCACCTGTCCGGCCGTCTACACCGGCCTGCAGGCCGGCGAGAAGGGCATCCCCTTCATGCCGATCCGCGGCGTCATCGGCTCGGACATCCTGGCCAACCGTCCCGACTGGCGGGTGATCGACAACCCGTTCGAGGAGTCGGGCGATCCGATCGTGCTGATCCCCGCCATCCGCCCCGATTTCGCGGTGGTCCACGTCTCGGAGGCCGACCGCTTCGGCAACGCCTGGATCGGCGGGCGCCATGAGCTCAAGATCATGGCCCACGCCGCCCGCTGCACCCTCGTCACCGCCGAGCGCATCGTCGACCACGACCTGCGCGAGGACGAGGCCAGGTCGGCCAACCTGATCACGCCGATCTACGTCGAGGCGCTGGCCGAGGCCCCCGGCGGCGCCTGGCCACTGGCCTGTCCGCCCGACTACGCGCTCGATCCCGGCGCGGTGCGGGCCTACGCCTCGGCCGCGCGGCAGTCCGCCCGCTCGGGCGGCGGGGACGAGTGGCTGGCGCTGCTGACGCCCTCCCACGCGGAGGCGGCGGAATGAGCGGGGGCGCGACGACGGGCGAGTCGACGGGGGCGGCGATGGGCGAGGTGAAGCGCGAGGAGCTGCTGATCTCGGTGGTCGGCGACCTGCTGGAGGGGGCGCGGCATGTGGCCGTCGGCGTGCTCTCGCCGATCCCTGGCGCGGGGGCGCTGCTGGCGGCCTCGCGTTCGGGGGGGCGGGTGACGATCATCGGCTCGGACCTGCCGGCGCACCGGATGGACGGGGGGCTCGAGCTGTTCGACATGGCCGCCCAGGGCCGCGTCGACGGGTTCTTCCTGTCGGGGGGCCAGATCGACGGACAGGGCAACATCAACCTCACCGGCGCGGGCGCCTATCCCCAGGGCGACGTGCGCTGGTCGGGGGCGTTCGGCTCGGCCTTCCTCTATTTCCAGGTGCCCCGCGTGATCCTGTTCCGCGAGGAGCACACGCGCCGCATCTTCGTGCCGAAGGTCGATTTCGTCTCCGCCCCCGGCGCCTCCGAGCCCGGCGTGTTCCGGCCCGGCGGCGCCCATGCGCTGGTGACGGGCCTGTGCGTGATGAGCTTCGACCGGGCGCGGGCGCGGTTCACGCTGACGTCGGTGCACCCCGGCGTCACGGTCGAGGAGGTGAAGGACAACACCGGCTTCGACTTCGACCTGCCCGAGAGCGTGCCCACCACCGCGCCGCCCTCGGCCGAGACGCTCGGCGTGATCCGCTCCGAGATCGCGCCCACCATCGCCAACCCCTATCCGGAGTTTGCCGAGCGGGTCTTCGGCATCGCTCGCCAGGCCGCCTGAGGCCGGCGCCCTCCGGCCTCGAGAAACGCCCCGGCCTGTCCCGGGGCGTTTCGCATTCGGGGCCCGGCGTCGCGAGGCCGGCCCTCTCGCGCGCCCTGCGCGCCGCCCCCCGGCACGCTCCCCACCCGCCCACCCTCGCGCGCCGGCGGGCGGCGCGCAGGGCGCGCGGGCTCAGGCGGGGACGGCGCCCTCCAGCTCCTCGGCGAAGTGGCAGGCGGTCTCGTGGCCGTTCGCCATCGGGCGCAGGGCGGGCTCCTCGGCCGCGCAGCGCTCGCGCGCAAACGGGCAGCGGGTGCGGAAACGGCAGCCGGACGGCGGGTTGGCGGGGGAGGGGATCTCGCCCTGCAGTTTCCAGGCGCGCCCCCGGTCGTCGGGGTCGAGCGAGGGGATCGCCGACAGCAGGGCGCGCGTGTAGGGGTGCAGGGGGCGCGCGAACAGGGCGCGGGTGGGCGCGGTTTCGACCAGGCGGCCCAGATACATCACCGCCACGTGGTCGCAGACATGAGCCACCACCGAGAGGTCGTGGCTGATGAACAGGAAGGTCAGGCCGAGGTCCCGCTGCAGCCCCTTGAGAAGGTTGAGAATATCGGCCTGGATCGAGACGTCGAGCGCCGCCACGCTTTCGTCCGCCACCAGGAAACGGGGCATGGGGGCGAGCGCCCGGGCGATGGAGATGCGCTGGCGCTGGCCGCCGGAGAAGGCGTGGGGGAAACGCCGCAGATGCTCGACGTTCAGCCGGCAGCGGGCGGCGATCTCGCGCACGCGCTCGTCGGTCTCGGCGCGGGTCCTGGTGATCCCCATCACCTCCAGCGGCTCGGCGATGATGTCGCGGACGGTCATGCGGGGGGAGAGGGCGGCGTAGGGGTCCTGGAAGATCAGCTGGGCCCGCCTGCGGAAGTCGCGGATCTCGCCCTTGTTCTTCATCGCGCCGACGTCGTGGCGGGCCTCGCCGTCGTCGTATTCGATCGCGCCCTCCGCGATCGGCGCCGCCTTGAGGATCGCGCGGCCGAGCGTGGTCTTGCCCGAGCCGCTCTCGCCGACCAGGCCGAAGAACGACCCCTTTGGGATCTCGAGGTTCACCCGGTCCACGGCCCGCAGCATCGTGGGGCCGCCGAGCAGCCCGCCCTTGAGCGCGTACTGGACCGAGAGGTCGCGGACCTCGATCAGCGGCCGGCTCATGCGGCGCCCTCCGTCTCGCGCGCGAAGCAGGCGCAGGCGTGGCGGGGGGCGACGGGGGCCATGGCCGGGACCGAGGCGTCGCAGCGGCCGGGGATCTTCTCGGGGCAGCGGGTGTGGAAGACGCAGCCCGCGGGACGCTCGAGCGGGCTGGGGATGTCGCCGGGCACCGGCTGGAGGGGCGTGTCGAGGTCGCCGAGGTCGGGCAGGGCGTTCAGCAACCCTTGCGTGTAGGGGTGGGAGGCGGTGCGGATCACCTCGCGCACCGGGCCCTGCTCGACCATCTTGCCGAGGTACATGACGGCGACCTTGTCGGCGGTCTGGGCGATGACGCCGAGATCGTGGGTGATGAAGATGATCGCCATGCCGAACTCGGCCACGATCTCCTTCATCAGGTCGATCACCTGGGCCTGGATGGTGACGTCGAGGGCGGTCGTCGGCTCGTCGGCGATCAGCAGGCGCGGGCGGGTGGAAAGGGCCATGGCGATCATCGCCCGCTGGCGCATGCCGCCTGACAATTCGAACGCATACTGGTCGAAGCGGCGGGCGGCGTCGGAGATGCCGACGCGGTCGAGGAACTCGATCGAGGTCCGCTTGGCCTCGGCCTTCGAGACGCGCTTGTGGAGCATCAGCTGCTCGACCATCTGGTCGCCGATGGTGATGGCGGGGGCGAAGCTCGCCATCGGCTCCTGGAAGATCATCGACACCGCGCCGCCGCGCACCAGGCGCAGGTCGCGGGGGCGTTTCAGCTTCAGCGCGTCGGTCTCCTGGCCATCGAGGCTCAGCAGGATGCGGCTGTCCTCGCCATAGCGGACGCCGCCGAAATTCAACTGCATGATCGCCTTGGCGGTCACCGACTTGCCCGAGCCGCTTTCGCCCACGAGGCCCATCACCTCGCCGGGCTCGAGGTCGAACGAGACGCGGTCGACGGCGGTCACCAGCCCTTCGTCGGTGGCGAACCGCACCGTCAGGTCGCGGACGGACAGCAGGGTCATTTGCGCTCCGAATAGGGGTCGGCGGCGTCGCGCAGCCCGTCGCCCACGAAGACGAAGGCCAGCACCAGGCACACGAAGACGGGCACGGGGATGAAATACCACTGGTAGTTCAGCAGCACGTCCACCTTGGTGGTGTTCTGGAGCATGACGCCGAGCGAGTTGACCGGGTCCTTCAGGCCGAGGCCGATGAAGGAGAGCGCGGTCTCGGACAGCACCATGTAGGGAAACGAGATCACCAGATCGACGATGATGTAGCTGGCGAAACTGGGCAGCAGGTGACGACGGATCACGTGGCCCGGGCGGGCGCCGCAGAGCTCGGCCGCCAGCACGTAATCGGCGTTGCGCTCGGCCAGGATGTGGGTGCGCACGCGGCGGGCGAGCGTCGGCCAGTTGATCAGGCCGATGATCATCGAGATGAAGAAGAACCGCGTCTCGGCCGACCATTCGTCGGGCACGAAGGCCGCGAGCGCCATGAACAGCGGGATGGTGGGCACCGTGCGCACGGCGTCGGTGACCATCTGCACGACGGTGTCGTAGGTCCCGCCGAAGTAGCCCGAGGTGCCGCCGATGACCAGGGCCAGCACGAAGGAGATCACCACGCCGATGGTCCCCACCGCGAGGCTGACCCCGATGGCGTGGAGCGTGCGCGAGAAGATGTCCTTGCCCTGCGCGTCGGTGCCCGCGATGTGGATGAAGCCCTCGCCCTCGAGGCCGAAGAGGTGGGTGTCGAGCGCGATGCCCGGCACGAAGACGCGGCCGACGAGGGGCAGGGTCACGTCCATGCGGAACCAGTGGTAGGTCCAGCCCTCGGCGAACAGCTCGACATAGCGCCGCTCGTCCGTCTCGCGCGTCACCCAGCGGAAGTTGGTGTCGGCGCCGCGATAGCGCTCGACCCCCTTGATGAAGGGGACGAGCGAGCAGCCCCGGTCGTCGCAGAACTGCGGCAGCTGGGGGGCGCCGTTGGTGTAGTCGGGGTTGCGGCCCGCCGAGGTCGGGTCGTAGGGCGAGAGGAAATCCGCAAACACCCCGCACAGCACGAAGATCAGCAGGATCGCGGCCGCGACCATCGAGGAGCGCTTGCGCTTGAACCGCGCCCAGATCAGCTGGCTCTGCGAGGCGGTGAAATAGTCTTCCTTCGACTGCGCCGCCCCGCGGCCGAACACCCGCGCGATCATTTGAACAGCCCCTTGCGCACGCGCGGGTCGATCACCGCGAGAAGGATGTCGGTCAGGAAGTTCAGCCCCACGATCGAGGCCGTCAGCATGAAGATGATCGCGCCGGCCAGCTCCTGATCGTTCGAGCGCGCCAGCGCGTCGAACAGAAGCTTGCCCGCGTCGGTCAGGATCAGGACCACGGCGACGATGGGGAGTTCATTGAACACCCGGTTGAGGTCGAAGCCGACCGAGTTCACCAGCGGCCCCAGCGCATGGCGCGCCGGATAGCGCCACAGCAGCCGCCGGCCGGTGACGCCGCGCGCCATGGCGGCGGTGACATAGAGCTTGTCGAGCTCGTCGGAGACCAGCGCCCGCACCGTCTGCAGCGCGAAGGCGGTGGCCGACCAGCCCAGGATCACGATCGGCACCCAGGCGTGGGAGAGCATGTCCACGAAGCGGTCCCAGGACCACGGCGCCTCGCGGTAGGGGGCCGAGAACAGGCCCGTCAGGTCCACCTTCCAGAACACCGTCGCCGCCAGCAGGATCATCAGCGCCAGCAGGAAGTTGGGCAGCGCGAGGCCGAGGTAGGAGGCGAGCCGCAGGATCGAATCCGACCACCCGCCCCGCACCCGGGCCGAGAGGATCCCCACCGGCACCGCGATCAGATAGGCCAGCAGCAGCGCGCCCAGGCACAGCGAGAGGCTGAGCCAGAACTTGTCGCCCACGATGGTGGTCACGTCGGCGCGGATCAGGCACGAGGCGCCGAAGTCGCCCTCGGCGAACACCCCCCAGACCCAGCCGCCCCAGCGCTCCACGAACGGGCGGTCGAGGCCCATGGTGACCTCCATCGCGGTGATGTCGGCCTGGGTGATCGTCTGCCCCTGGGTGTTCTTGTAGGCGATGTAGCGCTCGGCGCAGTTGCCCGGCACCAGCTCCATCAGCGAGAACACGATGAAGGAGATCAGCAGCAGCGTCGCCAGCGAGCTGACGAGACGCACGGCGATGAAGCGGGCGAAGGCCATGCGGCGCGACGGCTCCTGGCGCTCGGGCGCGGCGGGGGCCGCGCGGGATGGGAGGGGCGGGATGGGAGGGGCGGGGGCGCGCGCGGCCGGGCCGGCCGCGCGCGGGTCTCACGCCTGACGCGTCAGTCGGCCAGGGACCACTGCTGGGGGCGGTAGGGGTAGACGCGGTAGTACTCGTAGGACCAGGTCTTGGGCGTCTCGAAGTTCTCGAGCTTGGCGGAGTGGTAGATCGGGTTCGGCGCTTCCACCAGGCCGATGAAGATCAGCTGGTCGAGCTGCGCCTCGATCAGCTGGGCGCCCAGGTCGTCGGACTCGGGCGTGCCGGGCAGGTGCTGCTGCCACGAGAGGACCAGGTCCTTCCACTCGCCGACCCAGGCGGGGGGCTCGACGCCCTCGGCGCCGTCGGTCTCGAGATACTGGGCCCACAGCATGCCGTTGCGCAGGAAGAAGTAGCTGCCGAACGGCGCGATGAAGGGCTGCGGGTCGCCCAGCAGCACCGGGATCGGCGCGCCGTGCAGCCAGACGTGGACCGAGAGCTCGTTGGCCGACTGGGCGGCGCGATACTCGTCGGGCGTCACCTCCTTGATGGTGGCGTTGACGCCGACGTCCTTCCAGTGCTGGGCCACCAGCTCGATCACCGCGGTGGCCACGCCCTGGGTGGCGAACTGGATGTTGAGCGTCAGCGGAGAGCCGTCGGGCAGGTCGCGCCAACCGTCGCCGTCCGCATCCACCGCGCCCAGCGCGTCCAGCTTGGCCTTGGCGCCGTCGGGGTCGTATTCGGTCGCGAAGGTCGCCTGCTCCTCGCTCGCAAACGAGGGGGTGGGGGCGAAGGTCAGGCTCTGCTTGGGGGCGCCGAGGTCGAAATAGGCGACCGAGTTGATCTCTTCGCGGTTGATCGCGGTCGACATCGCGAGCCGGAACTCCTTCTCGGAGAACAGCGCCCGCTTGCCCATGTCGGCGTCGGTCAGGTTGAAGGTGATCGTGGGCGCGGCGATCTGCGGGCGAAGGTCGACGACGTAGCCGCCGGCCTCCTGCCCATCCAGAAGCGTGGGCGCGTCGGGCAGGGTGATCGACTGGGATTTGTAGTCGACCTCCCCGTTGACCATCTTCAGGATCCGGACCTCGTTCTCGTTGACGTAGAGCTCGGCCATCTCGTTGAAGTAGGGCAGCTGGTTGCCGGCGGTGTCGACCATGTGGAAGTAGGGGTTGGCGACGACGCGCCGGCCTTCCGTGGTGTCCTCGACGGTGATGTGGCTTTCCAGCGTGGGGGCGACCGCCGCGGGCAGGTCGGGGATCCGCTCGGGGTCCTTGAGGTAGGGCGAGGGCACGTCCTTCCAGTCCGACGCGCCGTAGTAGAAGTTGATCAGCTCATAGCCGCTCTCGAAGCCCAGTTCCTTGGCCTTGGCGTCCGCGTCGTCCGAGACGTCGGGGTGGTAGGGGCCGAAGAAGTGCCTGGGCAGGAAGGGCTGGGCGAAGTCGGTGGCGAAGGAGGCCAGCAGGCCGGGCTTGGGGGCGGCCATGGTGAACTTGACCGTGACCTCGTCCACCGCCTCGACCGTGAACGGCTCGCCGCCGGCGAACCACAGGTCGCGGGGCTTCTCCACCAGGTTCTGGTTCATGGTGACGTCGTTGTACCAGAACGCCACGTCCTCGGCCGTGAAGGGGGCGCCGTCGGACCACTTGTGACCGCGGCGCAGGACGAAGGTCAGCTCGGTGAAGTCCTCGTTCCATTCCCAGGACTTGGCGACGTTGGGCACGATCGTCTGCAGGTCGTCGGAGAAGCGCACCAGGTTCACGTGGCGCACCGACAGAAGGTCCGAGGTGCCGGCCTCGGTCGCGTTCGACAGCCCGTCGAGCACGCCGCCGTAGGCGCCGATCCTGGCGTAGGGGGCCACCACCAGCGGCTCCTGCGGCAGGCGCTCGGCCACCGGGGGCAGCTCTGCGGGGTTGCCCACGATCCTGGCGTTCAGCTCCCCGATCGAGGGGTTCTCCTGGTAGCTCAGTTCGCAGGAGGCCAGCTCCTGGAACTCGGCCAGGTCATACTGCTGGGGGTAGGCGCCCGCGCCGACGCCCATCGGGTCGGCGACGGTGACGGTCGGACATTCCTGGGCGGCGGCGGCGGCGGCGAAAACGGTCGCGACGGCGCAGAGCGAAGCGCTCGCGAGCAACTGGCGTTTCATGCGGTCCTCTTGTTTTCCTGGAGTGAGCTGCGGAACTCGGGGCGTGAAGAGCGGCCTTGGACGGGGCCAGCATGGCGTTTCGCCCGCGCCGGTTGACGGGGCGTGATCAGGCTGCGACTCGCCTTACGCGCCTGTCAAGCAAACCGGGCCGAGCCGGCGTTCATTCGCGCGCCAACGAACCCGGGCGCCTGTTCGGCAGGCGCAGGTGCGCAAACCGCAGGCGGACGTCGTTCACCGCGATGAGAAACGATCGGGGGGAGCGGGCAGGGACCGCCCGGCGGAGGCGGCCGGGCGGGGGTCGCCCGAGCCGCGGCGAGCAGGCGCGGCGCCGTTTGCCCGGCCGCGCGCGGGGATCGGGTCGCACGCGCCGCTGCAAGCAGGGCCGGGACCGCGTGCGCGGTGGCGAGCAGAGGGCCGGGGCCGCTTGCGCGGTGGAGAGCAGAGGGCCGGGGCCGCGTGCGCAGTGGAGAGCAGAGGGCCGGGACCGCTTGCGCGGTCCCCGGGGGGGGGCGGCGTCAGCCGCCGATCTCGACGGCGAAGTTGCGCACGCCCCCGCGTCGCGCGAAGCGCGCGCGAAGCGCCGCCTCGTCGAGCGGACCGCCGGTCTCGCCCGAGACCGTGGCGGGGGCCTCGCCGAAGCAGGCCAGCAGGTCGCGCGTCGCCTCGAAGGCGCGGCGGGTGGCGAACAGGGTCCACGAGCGGCGCAGCTTCTTGGTCAGCAGCCGCGGATGCAGCGACAGGTGCAGCGCCGCCCCGGTCGGCGCCGCGGCCCCGCCAAGGCGGGCGCGCAGGCGGGCGAGCTCGGGGCCGAGCGCGTATTCGTGCCCCTCGATGTCGACCTTCATCAGCGCGGGGCCCTCGCCGGCGCGGTCGGCGACCTCCTCGACCGTGACGGTGGGCACGTGCACCGGCTCGCCGCGATGCACGCCGAGCGCCGAGGTCATTGAGCCGCCCAGGCCCCGCCGCCCGCCGAACAGCGTCAGCCCACCGCCGTCGGCATGCAGGGCCGAGGGCACGATCTCGGCCCGCAGGCCGTTCAGCGCCAGGTTCTCCTCGAGCGCGGCGCGCGCCACGGGGTCGGGCTCGAGCGCCAGCACCCGCGCGCCTTTCGAGGCCGCCAGCAGGCTGACCGGGCCGATCCAGGCGCCGATGTCGACAAAGACCACGCCGCGCGCGGCGCGGGCGGCGACGAAATCGAGGGTCTCGTCCTCCCACCCCACGTGCTCGGACCCCTGCGCGAAGGGCGCCCAGAAGGCGCGCTCGATCTCCGAGCGGGCCTGAACGCGAAGGCGTTTTCCCTTCAGCATGACCTCAAGGGTCGTGGGCATCGGCTGGTCCTCCCCCCATCCCGCCTGCTGCGGGCCTGCGCGCGGGGCCGCGGGCGCGCCCGCAATGCGGGGCGGGTCGCCGCGGCCACTGGCGCGCCTCCTACCTCAGCCCTACAATTACGGCAACTCGGCGCCGCAGGGGCGGCGTCGGTCCCGGGGCCCGCGTGGGGTCCCGCGGACGAGGGAGGAGCGCGATGTCCACCTGCGCGCGGCCATGCTGATCCGAAGCCTCTCCGGCCGGCTGCTGCTGCTGACCGCCGCCTTCGTGATGCTGATCGAGGGCCTGTTCTTCGCGCCCACGGTCGTCACCTATCGCGAGACCTACCTCAAGGAGCGGCTGGAGCGGGCGCAGATCGCCTCGCTGGCGCTGCTGGCGACGCCCGACGACATGGTGACGCCCGACCTCGAGGCGGAGCTGCTCAAGACCGCCGAGGTGCTCAACATCGTCCTGCAGCGCGACGAGGCCCGCGTGCTGATCCTGGCCCAGCCCGCGCCGCGCCCGATCGACGCCACCTACGACCTGCGCACCGAGGGCGCGTTCGCCCAGTGGCGCCACGCCGGCCGGGTGCTGCTGCTGGGCGGCGAACGGGTGATCCGGGTGATCGGGATGCCGGTCAACGGGGGCGGCGACGCCATCGAGGCGACGCTGGAGGAACGTCGCCTGCACGCGGCCATGGTCTCGTATGCGCTGAAGATCCTGGCGATGTCGGCGGTGATCGCGCTGTTGACGGGCCTGCTGATCTGGCTGGCGCTGCGCCGCTTCCTGGTGCGCCCGATGACCCGCGTGATCGAGAACATGCGCCGCTTCGCCGAGGACCCCGAGGACCCCGAGCGGGTGATCCGCCCCGACAGCTCCATCGCCGAGATCGCCGAGGCCGAGAAGACGCTCGCCGGCCTCGAGACCGAGCTGCGCTCGGCGCTCCGCCAGAAGGCGCGGCTGGCGGCGATGGGGGAGGGGCTCGCCAAGGTCTCCCACGATCTGCGCAACCTGTTGACCACGGCGCAGTTGCTGGCCGACCGGCTGGAGGGCTCGGCCGATCCGCGGGTGGCGCGGGTGGGGCCCAAGATCATCCGCTCGCTCGACCGGGCGGCGGCGCTGTGCGCCTCCACGCTCGACTTCGGCAAGACCGAGGAGCCGGCGCCGGTGATCCGCACCGTGGTCCTGCGCGCGCTCGCCGAGGAGGTGGGCGACGTGGTCTTCCCCGACCGCAACGCCGCCGAGCCCGCCGGCGCGGGGGTGCGCTTCGTCAACGCGGCGCCCGAGGGGCTGACCGCGCCCGCCGATCCCGACCAGCTGCACCGGGTGCTGGTGAACCTCGCGCGCAACGCCCGCCAGGCGATGGAGAACGCGGGACGCTCGGGCGAGGTGCGCATCGGGGCCGCGCGGGAGGGGGAGTCGGTGGTGATCGAGGTCGCCGACCAGGGCCCCGGCCTGCCCGAGCAGGCGCGCGCCAACCTGTTCACCCCCTTCAAGGGCGGCGCCACCCGCGGCGGCGCGGGGCTGGGGCTGGCCATCGCCGCCGAGCTCGCCCGCGCCCATGGCGGCCGGGTGGAGCTGGCGACCTCCACCACCGAGGGCGCTGCCTTCCGCGTCACCCTCCCCGCCGGCCCCCGCCTGGCGCCGGGCGGGCGCCCCGATCGCCGCTCCGCCGCCTGAGCGCCGGGTTGCGCGACCGGGTTCGCGTCGGGCGGAGCGTGTGGGGCGGAGCGTGTGGGGCTGGACGGTCGGCTGAGCGTCGGGCCGGGCGCCGCCCGCGTCCCGCCCGCGTCCCGCCTGCCGGGCGAGCGGGCGCCGCCTTTCCCTCTGGCCCTCCGCGCCCCTATGGTCGGGGCCGTCCGTCCCGGCCCCTGGAGTCCGCATGTCCGCTTCCGTCCGCCCCGGCCCTCGCAACCTGCTGACCGACGTCGCGGGCCTGCGCGTCGGCCACGCGCGCCACGCCGATCTGGCGACCGGCGTCACCGTGATCCTCGCCCCCGGCCGCGTCCCCGCCGGCGCCGACGTGCGCGGCGGCGGCCCCGGCACGCGGGAGATCGAGGTCCTCTCGCCCGAGAACCTGGTGGGGGGCCTGCACGCGGTGGTCTTCTCGGGCGGCTCCGCGCTGGGGCTTGGCGCGGGCGACGCGGTGGCCGCCGCGCTCTCGGCCCGGGGCGAGGGGCTGCCGATGCCGCCGGGCCTGCCGCCGGTGCCCATCGTGCCCTCGGCGATCCTGTTCGACCTCGCCCCCGGGTTCGCCGAGACCTTTGCGGCCGAGGGCGGCCCCCCTCATCCCCGACTCGCGCGCGAGGCGCTGGCCGCGGCTTCGGTCGACTTTGCGCTGGGCAGCGTCGGCGCGGGAACCGGCGCCAACGCGGGGCGGATCAAGGGAGGGGTGGGCTCGGCTTCTGTCGTGCTGCCGGGGCTGGGCGCAAACGGCGCCGACGTGACCGTGTCGGCGCTGGTGGCGGCGAATCCCGTCGGCTCGGTGCTGGTCCCCGGCTCGCGCGCCTTCTGGGCCTGGCCCTTCGAGATGCAGGACTCCCACGGCGTCTGGGAGTTCGGCGGCGCGCGCCCCGACCCCCATGCCATGCGCGACCCGGCGCCGCTGCCGGCCGAGGGCCGCCTCTCCCTCGCGCCCGCCGACGCGGCGGCCGCCGAGCCCGGCCGCGCCACCGCCATCGGCCTGGCGGCGACGGACCTCGCCCTGACCTCGGCCGAGGCGAAGCGGCTGGCGATGATGGCCCAGGACGGTCTGGCGCGCGCGATCCGCCCCTCGCACACGCCGATGGACGGGGACACGATCTTCGCCCTCTCGACCGAGCGCGTGCCCGCCGGCGAGGGCCGCGAGCGCGCCCTGCGCCTTGCCGCGGTCGGTTCGGCCGCGGCCGACTGCGTGGCCCGCTCGGTCGCGCGCGCGGCCTTCGCCGCCACCGCGCTGCCCGGCGGCCGCCCGGCCTGGAGCGACCTCGCCTGACCCCGGAGCCTGGCGGGGATCACGCGCCGCCGCCGCGGTTCGGCGGTCGCTTGCCGGGGGGCTGGGCCGGCGAGGGGCCTGTTTGCACGACGTTGCGTCGCTCAGGCCAAAACCCCCCTTGCACTCCCCCGGCCCTCTGGCTAAAAGCCCGCACGCGCCGCGGAACGAAGCCCGCAGCGCCCTGCACCGGTAGCTCAGCTGGATAGAGCACCAGACTACGAATCTGGGGGTCGGGGGTTCGAATCCTCCCCGGTGCGCCATTTCCCCTTTTCTCCCACACATCGCCCCTAACACCTTGAACGGCAATGCTGTTTGCGGGGTTCGAAATCCTTCTTCGCGTCGGTAGCCGATACGCTCCGCGAAGGCCAATCTCAGCACCGTCCGCTTGAGCGCGTAGCTCTCCGAAGCCCAGAGTTTCCAAGGGCTTGAGAGGAAGAGCATGGCGAGTTCGAACATCTCCTCAAAGGTATGGCGCGGCTGGCCGCCGGATCGGGCGGATTCGGACAGCGCGACCTTCTCGCGCTCCAGCTTGGCGATGCGGGTTTCGTAGGCCTTCACGACGCTGTCGCTGGAGGCGTCCACGATCCGGTCCAGCAGCGCATCGATCTGCTTCTGCGTCTCCGCCAGCTTGCGCTCGGCCTCGCCGATCCGGGCGCGGCTTTGGTCGAGTCGCTGCGTCCAGGCGTCCTTGAACATCTGCCGCGCCAGGGCGAACAGCCCCTCGGTCGGTTGCAGCGTCTGGACGAGCGCGCCGAACTCGTCCTCCATCAGGTCGCGCCGGATCGACTTGCGATAGCTCGGGCAGCCTTTGGTCGGGCACAGATAATAAGGGTGTTTGCGGCCTGTCTTGCTGCGCGACCAGCAGGCGGTCAGCAGCTTGCCGCAGTCGTCGCAGGTGACGAAGCCGCGGAGCGGGAAATCGTGATTGATGTCCTTGCGGGCGGAGGCCTTCGCGCCCTCCTTCAGGCGGCGCTGGATCTTCTCGAAGGTCGCGAACGACACCAGCGGTTCGTGATGGCCCCGGCGCAGCGGCACGTTCCAGTTCGGAACCTCGATGTAGCCGGCATAGATCGAACGGGTCAGCAGCTCATAAACCCGCTGATTGCGGACCTGTCCGCCGGGCGCGTCCTTCGGATAGGAGGGCACGCTTTCGAGGAAGCGCTTCACCTCCACCTGGCTCTGGAACCGGCCGCAGGCGAAGCCTTCCAGGGCCTCCTGCACCGTCGAGGCGTGGGGCTCGTCCCGCACCAGCAAGTTGCCGTGGCCCGAGACGCGGGCGTAGCGGTAGCCGACCGGGGCCTGAAAGCACCAATAGCCATTGAGGGTCCGGGCACGCATCCGGTTGACGGTCTGCTCGGCGTTCTTCTGGCGCTGATGCTGGGAGACGCTGGCCAGCAGGTTCTCGACCAGGATGGAATCCGAATCCTCGCCGAACTCGATCGAGGGGCTCTCCAGCTTGCCGCCTGCAGCGGCAAGCGAGGCGCGCAGCTCGAAATGCGCCTGCAGGCTGCGGGCGAGCCGCGAGATGTCGTCGATGATCACGACCGTCTCGCGCTTCTGGGCGCTGAGAGCGGCCAGCATGGAGAGCATGCCCGGCCGGGCGGTCTTGCCCCCGGTCATGTCGTCGGTGAAGACGGCCACGACCTCGTAGCCCTTGTAGCGGGCATACTCGCGGCAGCGTGTCTCCTGCGAGGCCAGGCCATCGCCCTGCCGCACCTGCTTGGTTCCCGACACCCGGCAGTAGATCACCGCCTGCTGATCCGTCGTCACTCCCATGATGGACTCCTTTCCGCCGCGGTCGGGGTCGGCCCCTCCGCGTTCGTCTCTTCTTTTGTTGTCGCTGCTGTCAGGTCCGAGGATACCAGATCGGCCAATGCCCCGGCGCCCTCGGCGGAAAGTTCTCCACAGCTTTGCGGAGCCGGCTGCAGGTTGAACCCCAGATCAACGAAGGTGACGACGATGGCCCAAAGCGTCTCGATCAGCTCGCGCTTCTGGGCGTCGGTGGCGTCGCTCTCCGCCAACATGGCGGCGTAGAGGTCCCAGTCGATGGCGAGCGACGGCGGCCTTGCCTTGTCGGGGATTGGTGGTGTTTCTTTGACCATCGTCGTGTCTCCTCTCCGCCCTGCCGGGCTATTCTCACGTGTTCTTCATTCGCGCCCCAACATTGGAACATAAAGAGAACATTATATGAATAAATTCCTAGATTGCGCAAGTAATATTTGCCGAGCGACGAACTTACTTCGAACAATAGCGAAGCTACCGCGCGCAGCGCGCGGGCAACCGGCAGGCAAGAACGGGTAATCGGGCATGAGCGACGATCCGGAGACCATCGACTGGTACGCGATGCCGACAGCGGAGCGCATCGCTGCGATCAGAAGCCTCTATCGGGTCTTTCGGCAGGTGGCGGACCTGAGCGGCCGGCATGCCGAGGACTTGATGGACGACGCTCTCGGCTCACCCAGAGCCCGCAGCGCGTCCGACATGAACAACTTCAGCAAAGGTCGCATCGCTCGCACCCGCGTCCGAGCGATCCACACCTGGCTCATAGGCAATCACTTCGAAACCGGACAGCAGCTTGCCCCGCAGCTCTTCCAGTCGAACCCAGAGACGGACTGGGAGTTGTTCCTGAAGCGGCATGCTTCGGCTGAAGGCAAGCTTGAGGTGGTGCCGCTGAAGTCGGAACGCGGCCTGACGGAGCGGGCGGGCAACCAAGCTGAGAACGTCCAGACGCTCAGGCTGGGCCAGAGCTTCTGCCTTCGGCTCACCAGCCCCATCAAAGGCGTTGCTGTCGCCTTCGAATGCTACCAACGCAAATGGTACCCGATCCCGCTTGGCGCGGATCAGCGGAAAGTGCGAACCTCAATTGGAGTTGGCCAGCAGTGGCTTCCCAAGGAAGCAAACGGCGATCCCATCGCGCTTGTTGAGCACAACGACGCCGGAGTCCACCGGTATGTGGTCGTCATGTCAGAGGACGCAGCGCTGCCAGCGGACCGACAGAGCTTAGTCCGCGCATCCCTTGCTAACACCCCGGCTACCTTTGATGTCGAGATGAATTTTGTGACGTAGGACACTGTGAGCGACCCGAAGGGCGGAGACCGGCCTGACTGCATTGCAGTATGGCGGTCGCAGAAACACTGTCAGAGCAGCCGTTGTGCCGGAATGCCGCGCGATCACTGGAGGATCACTCCCGTCACCCGTGCAGCGGTTCGAACTAGGATGCGCCGCAACCTTCGAAGAAGTAATTTACTAATACCGAGTGCTCACAGTCCTGTCGATTTTCTAATTATGCACAGATGGGGTTACCAACTATTTTTTCAGCGTAGAAAACATAGCACTCAACGCATTATCGGAGATAGGCCTCGCAGAACTTGAGGGACCAGCTCCCGCTCCAGGAACGGGTGTGGAACCCCCGAACACAAGTGGCGCCCCTCTTCTGTGGTACCGCTCCTCCCGATGCTCAGCTTGAAATTCATAGTTTCTCACGATAACTTCCAACTCTTCTCTCTTGGCGCTTACTCTCCAATCTGAAACTACCCTCTCAATTTTCTCGATTTGATCGAGCCAGTCTGCAACCGTACTTTCACGATGCTCTGAAGCGACCTCCATTGGATCAAGATTTTCGACGGTGTAACCGACCTCTTCCGACAAACGCTCATAGAATTTTTCCGAAAACTCAACATCAGCAGCCTCTATGCTGGAGCACAACTCGCTCGCCTCCTCCAACTCCAAAAGATATTCTCTATCTGTAAGGAATTTCATGAGCTTCCAGCGCATTAGTCGAGCGACAGCGCGAGCCAAGGGGAGCGCAGTATACACCCCGAACTCTAGCTCACTTATTGTATCAGGGAGAGATGGCTCATTGATGTAACAGTGGTCTGCAAACTCTTCCGATCTAAGATAGCGAACTAGATCAGCATTCGCAACCACAATAAGTGAAGCCCCTACAGTGCGCAAAACGACATCGAGCGATGCTCGGCCATGTAGAGCACCTTCGATCACTCTACGCTGGAGAAGAGATGCGACTTCAACCAAATCCTTTCGACGATTTGCAAGACGGATCTTGGCAAACTCCCACAGACTCTGCGCGAGATCCCATGTAAGGCAAGACTGCATCATTGGCCCTACTACGTCCACAGACGCCGCTTCGACCTCCAGAAAATCTTGCACAGATGGATTAATAAACGACGTTTGCCCAGAGTTTAACTTAAGAAATGCCCCCTCAAGGACCATTATCTTGTCTTCAAACCTTTCATCACGCACCAATCCGAATGCTTCATTGCCAGCCCTGTATGCATCCTTCAGATCCCTAAGTCCGATTGAGCGCGTAACCACCGACGAACGACCCAGAATGTGCTGGTAGTAGAGAACTATCTGGCACTCCCTTGAGATATGTCTTCGAAATGCTTTTTCCCAAATTCGGTGCGGATTATCAAGCGCGTCAAGAAAGGTCTTCGCATACGTGCTATCATCTGCCTCCAGAAGGCCATACTCATCCGTCATCCACTCAACAATTCGAGGCATGTAGTTGGGGTGGTCAATAATTCGAATTAGGCTGTCGCCGGTCAGCAAGCTCGCAATCGCAGCACTAGAGATTCCAGAATGATATACGTGATTATATAGAATACGAGCGCGGATTTCTCGATTATACCTAGTCAGATCAATCACTAACTCAGCAAGTTTTACATACGCACGATCTAATGACTCTGAATTTAGTTTTGCTTCGTGATATATGTGCGATCGCGAAGTAAGTATGAACCTCTTATTCTTACTCTTCATGATCATCTTTATGAAGCGCGCAATTTTGCTATCTTTGCTTCCCAGAGACCGTTCATCCAGTCGTGTTGTTCCCAGGAAGTCGTCAAACAAGAAGACTTGACTTTCGGCCTCAGAGTGCGCGCTGTAAGCGTCGTCGATGTCCCGCACAGCAACAAGGTCCCAGCCGCTATCACAATAATGCGCGGCGAGCACCTCAGCCAATGTGGTCTTGCCCACGCCCGGAGGACCGGAGATGATAAGAACGTGATGTTTATCCAGTATCTTAGACGCTTCGTCCAAGCTAGGGCTGGCGACGTAGACCTTCAGCTTTCGGTCGATATCGTCCCTAGTATCCTTTGTAAAAAGCTCACCCCCCCTACTCAGTAACTTCTCCAATACGCTGGAGCTAGTGAGCCAGAGCTTGATATTTCTCTTCTCTACGTTCGGATATTTTCTGAGCAATTCATTTAATTCAATTAGACCATAAATGTCCGTTGTTGAGGCGGATGGATGACTCAGCGCCGCGACAAGCTTATCTTTGCGTTGCGGCGTGAGGGGGACTGAGGCGGTCAAGACGTAGCGCGTCGGATTTAGCTTAGCGAGTTTCGTGGCTTCTTTCTTTGCCGATCGCTCAAGTGTTGCAAATTCACCTGTGTATCGCTTCGCTTGGAGAATGATATCTCCAGAAGCTGACTTAAACCTTCCGTCGATTCCTAGGTCAGCACCTTCGCTGAAGCCTTCAAAGTGACAGCCAAGGTGCTCACCTAAAAGGTCACGGCAAAGGCTTTCAAACTCTATGGGAGATAGATTTTTGAAGCTGTAGTTTTCGGTCAATCGGGCACCCCCCAAATAAAACTATCATACGTCGCCGCGTGGACTCTAATAAATACCGGCAAAGAGTGCCTTGTGCAACATAGCAGTGACATTATCGAGCGGGAAGGCCTCGGGTTATCGATCGGCGCGCAGTGCCAGCTGTTTGCGGCGATCGCGACGATGATGTGTGATAGAGCGAACGTCGGCTTTCGGGAGACGCCGCTTCGCAGCATCGATGATGTTTAGGCGTTCGCCCTGAGCCGAAATGAGCCGCAACGCAGTTTCGGCCTCACAAATCGGCCAGCCCTAATCTTTCAAGAATCGTGACGTTGGTCCGAACGAAATCGGCCCATTGCTTTGCGCCTGCGGTCTTGAGGCGACGGAAGTGGCGAGGGTTCCCCACGCTGGCTATCTCGATATCGTCGAAGAACGCTTCGGCCGATCCGAGGTCGTTCTGGACGGCCAGCGCCCCGGCCGCCGCCGCAAGGCCTATGGAATCCCGATAGAGCGGCAGCGTCACCGCCTCGCCGAAGGCGCGCACTTCGTCCTCGTGCGGCAGGTCTGCCGGATCAATCGTATCCGCTCCTCGCGCCTCCGCCTTGAAGCGGGCGGGTAGGAAAGGCATCTCGGCCACGTGTCCGAGCAACTGAAAGATGCGCGTTGCGGCCTTAGGGTGCGTTGAGAGTGCGCCGCCGTGCCGGCTGTCTTCCACTTCGATCAGCACCATCATCGCCGCGACAGCCGCCGCTCGATGGCGCAGGCTCTTCCACTCCTCCGTCGAGTAAGCGTCAATCAGCAGCTCGATCGCGTCATGGTCTGCCTGCAGTTCCAGGCAGGGATCAACCTTCGCCATTTCCGCTGGGCCAAAACCTGCGAGGAGATTGGGCCGGGCAACGTGGCGCTCTACGAGCGCCAGCACTTGAGGCGCGCGCGTCTCCGCGATGCCGCCGCGCCCGATGATCTCGAAGTGCCTCAGATCGTGATGCTGCATCTCGTGGAGCATCAGCCATACCAGCGACAGGTCGGCCATCACGCGGCTTTGCGCCAGGAGCGCGTCGCTACGCTCCGCTTGTGTGGCGAGGAAAGCCGCCCAAAGAGCGTCGAAGGCCGCGACTACGCCCTCGCTCACCCGGATCGTGAGGCCCTTTCCGTCCACCTCGCAGAGCGCCCAAAATGCGGCGTCCTCATGCAGGATGAGCCTGGGGACAAGGGCGAAAGGCTCACCCATCAGTTCTTCGACTTGGGCAAGCGCCGTGGTAAGTGCGGCCGATAGCCTTACTTTCGCATTGGACATTGCCGGCTCCATGGCCCGAGCCGTGGATGGTGTGAGGTGCCGAAGGGTTTCGACACCCAGGTTGCTTTGGGGTCAGGTTAAACATTGGCGCTTATTGCAAGATGTGTGCGGTAGTACCGCACCTCTTGGCAAGGGGGCCCGCTGCGCGCCCCCGTTGCATCCCCCCAGGCCCTGGCTCCGTCGAGGCATTGACGCTTTGAACAAGCCAGTGAAACATGCCGTCGTTCCAATCGCTTGCTGGCGAGCCGCTCTTTAGCCATCGACGTAGCAGGATGCCCTTCCAAAGCCCGTCGAGCGATCTCGCCGCGGGTGGATGCCCAGCTCGACTGTGGATAGGGTGGCGAGGAGCGTGTTTAGCGAGTGATCTTGGCGCGCTCACCTGCTATGCTAACAAAAAATCATAGGAAATTGAGTGTTGAGAAGCGAAATGGCAAGTCAGGGCAGCCTGTTTACATCTGAATTTTTGATCGAAAGCATTCAAGAACTTTCGGAATGGAGCGTCGTGTCTGGAGCCGAGCTCGATCAGTTTGGCGAGGCTAGGTTATGAGCAACGTTAACGTCAAACGCGCTGTCGAAAATATCCGCTCGGGGACGAATATTTACACCCCTCTTGTCGAAACCATCGTAAACGCCATCCAGGCGATTGAAGCATCATCGTCCAAAACGGGTCGCGTCGATATTCTAGTAAAGCGGTCGAGCCAGCAGGAACTTGAAGGCAGTCAGCCGCCAGTCGAGAGCTTCATTGTCATTGACAATGGTATCGGCTTTAATGACGAAAACAGGAATTCATTCGATACCCTTTATTCGGATCACAAGATCGCGCATGGTGGCAAGGGATTCGGGCGCTTTACCTGTCTCAAATACTTCGATGATCTGCTAGTTGAGAGCGTTTTTGAACACGAAGATGGACGAAAAAAGCGCTCCTTCAAAATGGGTAAGCAAACCGACATCATCGTTAACGAAAGCATTGAGGATTGTCCCGATGGTGGTATCGGTTCCCGTGTCACCATGCTCAACGTAAAGCGCGCATTTCCCGACAAAAAGATCAAAACTATTGCCAGGGCACTTGTGGAACGGCTCCTCCCTTATTTCATTGACGCCGACTATCAGTGTCCCGAAATCGGGATTGCTGAGGACGATGGAGCCAGTCGCATAATTCTGAATAACTTTGTCAATAATCAACTTTCTGCGATGATTCAGGAGATCCCGCTTCAGAACGGAGAAATAATCCTTGGTTCCGGGGACAAAGTTCAGAGTTTTACGGTTCGCGTGTTTAAAGTCTATGCTCCACGAAATCAGAAAAGTAAGATCAGCTTAGTTGCAGATCGCCGTGAGGTTACGGATACGGCAATCCATAGTTTTGTCCCTGAATTCGTTGATGAATTTTTCGAAGCAGGATCACGTGAGGGCGAGGAAAAAGATCGTAATTACATAGTCAAGGCGTATGTCTTCGGTCCATATCTAGATGCCAATGTTTCTCTTGAGCGAGGCGGTTTCGAGTTTCCTAAGGTCGATGATCTGCTTCATCCAATCTCGCAATTTGAGATCGAGCAGGCAGTCGCCCAGATCGCGCGCGATGCACTTGGTGATACTATCACCGCACGTCAGGAGAAGAAACGAGCACAAGTGCGTGGTTACGTCGAAGACTCAGCTCCGTGGCACCGATCGATCGCGGAAGATATCGACTTGGCGTCGATGCCCTACAACCCGACACCAGAACAAATAGAGACGATATTTCAGAAAGAGAAGTTCTCCCAGGAAGTGTCCATACGACAACAGGTTAGCAGGATGCTTAACGAGACAGATGCGCAGGATCTCAACGACGGTCTACCAAAGATTTTGGATCAGATATCCAAGACAAGTCGTAATGACTTGATTCACTATATAGCGCTTCGGAAGCACGTTCTCACGCTATTTGGGAAGAGCTTCGAGCTTACTGGCGACCAAAAGTATCCATCCGAGGGGGCTGTCCATGACATTATATTTCCCCGCAAGGGCGATTCCGCTGTGACACCTTTTGAGGAACACAATCTTTGGATTATCGATGAACGCCTCAATTTCACAAATTTCGTTAGTTCCGACAGGCCCGTGGACGGAGGAGCAACTGAGCGTCCAGATTTGTTGGTGTTTGAAAAGCCGGTGCTGTTTAGGGGGGATAACGAGGCGAGCAACCCAATCACTGTCTTCGAGTTTAAGAAGCCAGGACGCGATGACTTTGCGAACCCGTCATCAAAAGAAGATCCAGTGCAACAGATCATCAGATATGTAAATAATGTCAAGAAAGGGAAGTTCAAGACTCCTAGGGGACGTCCAATCCTAGTTGCGGATAATACACCGTTTTACGGCTATGTGATGTGCGAAATTACCGAGAAGGTGAAAGAATGGTTGGAGATGGAGAAGGAGTTCACCCCCATGCCGGATGGTGGCGGGTGGTTTAGATGGTTTGGCAACAACAATCTATACATGGAAGTATTATCGTGGGACAAAGTGCTGCGAGATGCAGAGATGCGAAACGGAATCTTCTTTCATAAACTTGGTATATGATAGCTATCTGCAGAAAACAAGGAGTTGCGCCCCAAGGAAAAGGTCTCAGCACCTGTCACGGTGTGGATCTTGACTAGGCGTCGTTGGAGGCTTCGCCGTAGGCTTTGAAACCCTCAGGCGGCGTGTCGGTTGGCGTTTCGTCGCCGTTCCGATGGCGGTTGCACTCGTCGGTCCAGAGCCAGTGCATGAGCAGATGCGACAGGGTCATGCCCTCGAACGGGTGGGTCTCGCAGTGCTTCACCCACGCCGCGAAGTCGATCGCGCCGCGCGCTTCAAGCCAATCGACATAGTCCCAATAGCCTTGGGTGAGGAAGATCACCTGATCCGCTCCGCGAATGGACGGATAGACGCGCGGGACGACCTCTGCCGGCTCGCCGCGGGTGCGCAGGTAATCCATGAAGGCGATGTGATCCATCTCAGCAGGATACCATCCTCATGGGTTAAATCGCCATTTGAACATATTCCTAACGCCTTTGACGGCTGCGGCTCTGACTTGCCCCGCGTAAGAGAAAAGGACGCCTTTCGGCGTCCTCCTGAGCTTGATAAGGGCTGAGATGGCTAGTCACCGCTCCCAGCCCAGCCCCTTGTCCTTGCCGGGGTCGAAGCCCTTGAAGGCGCGCTCCTGGCTGTCGTCCAGCCCGCTCCGGATGCGATGGACCGCCTCCTTCTGTTCCGGGGTCAGGGGCTCCTGTTTCCACTCCCGGTCGTAGAGCGCCACCTGCCGCCCGTCTTTCATCACCACGAGCTGCTCGACGGTGCCGCCATCCAGGCCGCTCTTGTCCGGCGTCTCCGTCAGCTTCGCCGCGAAGCTGTAGCCCGGCATCGAGAGCAGCTTGCCATCCGTGAACCGCCACGCATTGCCTTGATCGAGGGTCGGCAGCTTCACCTCGGGGGTGGCGTGCGTGACGGGCTGCTGCTGCGCCGTGATGCTCGTCCGAATGCCCATCATGCCCGGCGGGGCGATGTTCGGGGCGGGCTTGGTCGCCTGTTCCGGCGGCGGCACTCTCGGCGCGGCGTTGTCCTTGTCGCGGAAGGCGGGCGTCTCGCCACGGGAGGCCTCGTTGAACGGCTTACGCTGTTTGTCGTCGCTCATGGGAACGGGTCCTTCTCATCACCAGAGGGGATCGCCAGGCGTCACCGCCGCAGGCCGGGCCACGCTTCGATATGTGAGGTCTGCGCGCGGCCCGGCCTGCTCATCGCGTCGATGGCAGCCGGCCCGATCAGGGGCCGGCCGTGGGGCTCAGGAAGGATCGACCGGCCGGTGGAGGTTCATGCCTTTGGCCTGAAGCTCCGGGTCCTCGTACCAGCGCAGCTTGCGGGCCATGATCGGATCGGTGTTCTCGATCAGCACCAGCTGCCGATCGAGCTGCAGACGCATCAGCTCGTCCGGATAGGCCAGCTTGCGCTGCGCCGCCGCCCGCGTGTCGGTCTCGGTCCAGGAGGAGCCAATGCTGTTTCCGCCAGGCCCGGAGCCATGGTTGAAGGCGCTCGCCAGCGCGGAGCTGAAGTTCCACACCGTCGTCACCCCGCACATCGCCGAGAAGTACTCGGCCGAGGTCTTGTCGGGCGAGCCGAAGTAGCTGACCGCCCCGCTGTTGGCGATGAAGCTCTCATAGTCGTCGCCATAGACCTTGCGGAGCTGGCACAGGTCCTGAACCACGCCCCAGAGCTGCATGCCGAAGCCCGCCATCAGCCCATAGGCCTGTTCGACCGAGGAGAGCCGACCCAGGGCCGCCATCTCGTCCAGCAGGAACAGCACCGGCTTCTTCGGCTTGTCCTCGATGTTGCGGGCGTTCACCGTGATCGCCTGCTGCACCAGCAGGCGCAGGAAGCGGCTGAAGGCGTCGAGACGGTCGGCCGGCAGGATCAGATAGACCGTCATCGGCCGCTTCTTCAGATCCTCGAACCGGAAGTCGGAGACCGAGAGGCTTTCCCGCAGCCGGGCGCTGTCGAGCATATGCGTTTCCGCCTGCGCCGAGGCGAGGACGTTGGCCATCAGCCGCTCTTCCTTCTGCAGGCTGCGCGCCCCGGTGCTCGCCACGATATGGTGGGGCGAGTTGGCCATGCGCTCGAACATGACCTTCATGTCCGGGCCGCTGAGCAGGAGCAGGTCCCGCACCGTCCCCAGATGCCGGCGGCCCTCGAACGCTTCATCGACGGCCACGTGCATGATGGCTCCCTGGATCAGGGCCTTCGCTTCCTCGCGCCAGAAGGCGTCGCCCTTGGCGTCCTGCTGCTGCACGATCGCGTCGGCGAGCAGCATGGCGTTCTCGGTAATGTCGACATCGCCGAGCTGAAGCCAGTCCAGCGGGTTGAACCGCGCAGGTTCCCGCCCCATAGCCCCGGCGGCGATGTTCCAGGGATCGACCAGCAACACCTCCTGTCCCATGGCATCGCGCGCATCGGCCGTGATCATCGCGTTCTCGCCCTTGGGGTCGATGACCAGGGCCGAGCCGGGATAGGTCAGCAGGTTCGGAACGATATGCGAGACGCCCTTGCCCGAGCGGGTCGGCGCGACCGTCAGCAGATGCCGGTCGCCCTTGTAGGCGAACTTGCGCAGGGCGTGGCCGTCATAGGCCTGGCCCAGCACCAGGCCGTCCGTCCCGAAGAGCTTCTTCGAAGCCATGTGCTCCGCATCCGCCCACTTCGCCGAGCCGAAAGTGGTGGGAACCTCCCCCAGCTTCCGCACCGCCCGCGCGAGCCAGTAGCCCAGGGCGAGGCAGAACCCCACGACCGACATCAAGACGGCCGTGCTCCAGCCCAGCGCGCCTTCATCGATCACCGACACGACCACGGCGACCGCCGCCATCGCCATCAGCACCAGGCGGCGCGCCAGCCGGCCTTCGGGCGAGAGGAACCAGCCGATCACGAAGCCCGCGAGGGTCGCCAGCACCATCATGCCCACGCGCATGATGGCGAGCTGAAGCATCACCTCCTCGTAAGTGCGGGGTCGCCACAGATAGGGCTGCGCCTGCGCGGTCGCGCTCAGCAGGCACAGGCCCGCGCTCGCCCCGGCGACCAGCGCCGGGGTTTTCCAAGACGGTCGCATCGCGCCATCTCCTCATGTCCAGAGTTGCAGTGCGTCTGGACTAGAGGCGGACGGCCCATCGGCGCGCGGGTAGACCATGGGCAAGAACGGGCAATATTCAGCGCTCCAGCCGGGGTCCCGTCCGGGATCGCGGCCGTTCCGGCGTCGGTTGCCGATCATTGCGAGCCGCCGCGAGCGCAGACCGAAGGCTGCGCGCGAGGGTCTTTCGATCTTCGGCTTGCCGGGCGCGCAGGCGATCGGCCTGCAGCTTGAGCGTCCGGCGCTGCGTGAGCTGCGCCGTGACGATGGCATGACGCTCCGCCTGATCCCGCTCGGCGCAGGCCAGGGCGTCCAAGCGGTTCTGTTCCTTCATGCGCGAATGCCGGCCGGTGATCCGGTCGAAGATGCCCCGTAGACCGCCATTGAGGCGGGCCATCCGAACCTTCGCTTCCGCGTCTGCGCGGTTCGTCTGCTTCTGCCGCAGCTCGGCGCGTTGCGTCCGCTGGACCGCGACCATCGTGTTCCGCTCGTTCAACAGCGGAGCCAGGTCGCGGGCCTGTTTCTCCTTCACCTGCCAGATATAGCCGCGAAGCTGATCGTTGATCTTGCTCTTCAGCACCGCGCGCAGGTCGGCGACCGAGGGCAGCTCGTCCGCCGCCGCGCCGCACTTGTCGCGCACATCCTTGGTCTTCACGCCGGACCACCGCGAGAGCGCATAGACCTCGCCCTGCAGGTCCAGGGCGACGACGCTCCTGCGGTCTCCTCGCGCCAGAAAGTATCCCCGCTCCTCCAGCAGGTTGCTCAGGCCCTTGAGGCTGTTCGAGCGCTCCCAGGCATCCCGGAACACCTGCTTGATCTCCCGAGGATCGACGGATTGCCGGCGCGCCTGTTGCCATTCGGCCAGGGAGAAGTTGAGCGGGTTCTTGCCGCCGTAGGCCTGCAGCCCCTTCGGCAAGACCCATCCGTGATCCAGGAACAGATCGCGCGAGACATCGCGCAGCCGGGTCTTGAAGTGCGGCAGGTTCACCGCCTTGATCGTCTCGGGGTCGATGCGGGACCACACGACATGCGCGTGCCGCCGACCTTCCTTCTCGTGAATGACCATCGCCCGCGGCTGGCCATCGAGGCCGATGGCCTTGCCGGCCCGGTTCGCAGCCTCGCGGAACTCGTCCGGGGTGGCGACATGGTCGCCGGGCGGATTGAGGCTCAGCGAGAACAGGTATTGCTTGCAGCGCGTCGCCTTCGAGATCGCCTCCGCCTCGCGCAGCGCCCCTCGCAGATCGTCCGCCATGAAGCCGGAAATCTCGACCACTTCCACATGATCGTTGTCCCGATCGTTGAGGAGATGCGTCGCCAGAGCCGCCGCCCCTGACCGCTGCGAACCGACCAGGATCATCGCGTGGCGCCCCGCAGTCCGAGCGCCTGCATCAGCGTGGCGCGCATCCAGGCGACATCCACGCAGGCCTGCCGAAGATCGGCCTCCAGCGCGTCATCGACGACCAGCGTGCCGAGATGCATGCCCTTGGCGATCTGATTGAGATTGTTCGCCGTGCGGCTCTCCCCGAGCCGCGCCAGGATCGCCGCCAGAAGCCGCTGATCCTCGACCGGCGGCTTCGGCCGCGCCCGATAGCGGGCGGCATCCTCCGCGAGCACCACCGACTTGATGTAGGACGCCAGCGGCAAACCACCGGCCTGCGCTTCCAGTCGCGCGCGCTCCACATCGCTCAGTCGCAGAGAAAACGGCGCGGGACGTTTCCGCGTTTCGACTTGAATCCCGCTCATGGCCGCGGCCCCCGCAGGGCATCCGCATGGGGCTTCAGCGCCCGGTTCCAGTCCTCTAATTCACTGAAAAGCGCGTTCGAAGCTTCCCCTTTGAAGTGCGCCACTTCCCCACCCTTATCCTGAGCCTTCCGCCTCAATCCGGTTTCTGGAGCTCGTTCCGGCACCAGGTCTCGGGTCGGGCTCTCTCGCGTGTTGGCGCCCCCTCCTCCTGACGTATCGCCCGTCGCAACTGGGCCGCGCGGCACGCGTCTGAAGCCGATGTTCTCGACCGCGCGTTCGGATCCGCGCCGCCAGGTTCGGTGGGGGCGGTCGCGGGGCGAGAAAAAGCCGCCAGGCGCAGGGCGCGTGGCGGCTTTGGTCGGATCGGGCCCCCCGGCGCGCGAACGGATCGGCGCCGGGGGGCGTTGCGGCTTGCGGGCCGATCAGCTTGGCAGTTCGCCGTCCACGCCCTCGACGTAGAAGTTCATGCCCAGCAGGGTGCCGTCGTCGGCCGTCTCGCCCTCGGCGAGCCAGGCCGAGCCGTCCTGCTTGTTGATCGGGCCGGTGAAGGCATGGTGGGCGCCCGAGACGATGCCGTCCTTGATCGCGTCGGCCTCGGCGGCGACGTCCTCGGGGACGTTGTTGTACTCGCCGATCTTCACCATGCCCGACGAGATGCCCTTCCAGGTGTCGGTCGACTCCCAGGAGCCGTCCATCGCCATGCCCACGCGCTCGATATAGTAGGGCGCCCAGTCGTCGATGATCGAGGAGAGCCGCGCGGTCGGGCCGAACTCCTTCATGTCCGAGGCCTGGCCGAAGGCGTAGATACCCTTCTCCTCGGCGATGGTCACCGGGGCGGGGCTGTCGGTGTGCTGCATGATCACGTCGCAGCCCTGCTCGATCAGGGCGTTGGCGGCGTCGGCCTCCTTGCCCGGATCGAACCAGGTGTTGACCCAGATGATCTTGACCTTGACCTCGGGGTTCACCGCGCGGGCGGCGAGGAAGGCCGCGTTGATGCCGCGCACCACCTCGGGGATCGGGAACGAGGCGATGTAGCCGATGGTGTTGGTCTTGGTCATCCGCCCGGCGATGGTGCCGATCACCGCGCGCCCCTCGTAGAAGCGCGAGCCGTAGGTGGCGACGTTGGCGTCGCGCTTGTAGCCGGTGGCGTGCTCGAACTTCACCTGCGGGAACTGCTTGGCCACCTTCAGCGTCGGGTTCATGTAGCCGAAGGAGGTGGTGAAGATCAGGCCGTGGCCCGACTGGGCCATCTGGCGCAGGGCGCGCTCGGCGTCCGGGCCTTCGGGCACGGATTCGAGATACGAGGTGACGACCTTGTCGCCATACGCCTCCTCGACCGCGAGGCGGCCCTGGTCGTGCTGGTAGGACCAGCCGAAGTCGCCGATCGGCCCGACATAGATGAACCCGACCTTCAGCGGGTCCTGGGCCATCGCCCGGCCGAGGCCCAGCGTCGAGGCCGCGGTGGTCGCGCCGAGGCCGGCGAGAAACGTTCTTCTTTCCATGGTGCTGCAACTCCCTGGGGGTTTGGCGGTGCGTCCCTGCGCAGGACGATAACGAGGCTTGTCGGGCGCGTCACGGTTCATCTTGCGGCGCCGCAACGCGCACGGCCGCCGGGGCGCCGGCCGCGCTCAGGACGAGGCGGCCTGCCAGGCGAAATCGGCGCGCAGCGCCGCGGCGTCGGGCCCCTCGTCGGCGATCAGCTCGCGCATCAGCGCCCGCATCGCGTCGCAGAGCGGAGCGTCGCGGGTCTGGTCCGTCAGCGCCCGCAACTGGTCGGCCGAAAGACGTCCCCCCACCCGGCGGCGGGCTTCATGCATCGCCTCGGGCGAGACGGTGCGGCCCACGGGCGAGCGCTCGCCCTGGGCCATCGCCTGCAACTGCACCTCGGACATCTCGCCCATCCGGGGGGCGAGACGCTCCTGCGTGGCGAGGGGCAGGGCGGGGACGCCCTCGCGGATCATCGTCGCGCATTCGTCGGGACGGTCGGCCAGCAGGTCGAGAAGCTCGAGATAGGTGTCGAGGTAGGCGATGACATGCGCGTCCCCGGCCTGCAGCAGCCCGTCGGCGTGGCGGCGCCGCACGTCATGGCCCGCCTGGGCGCCCATCGACCGCTGCTCCGCCTCGGAGAGGTCGCTCTCCAGGGCCTGGGTCACGACCCGGGCGAGGTGATCGACCTCGTCGGGGTAGACCTCGCGCAGGCTGCGCGCGAAGGCGCCCAGCGGGCGGGGGTCGAGAAGCAGGGCGCCGAGCACGGCGCGCTCCTGCCGGGTCAGGGGGGCGTCGCTGCGTGGGGCGGGCTGCGGCGGGGCGGGTTGCGGCGCGGCGCATGCCGCTAGCGTCAGAACAAGCAGAGCGGCCGCAGCCGTACGCAGGCGTTGGGGTTTCAATGATCTTCCCTCTGTAACGTCAGTGTCTTGAATGAAGGCGATGCGGCGCGGCAGGCTCTTCAGCCCGCCGCGAAGAAGGGCCGCCCGAGGCAGGCCGGCGCGTTCATCCGCGCCCGGCGCTTGTCCGAGGAGATGATCACCAGCACCACGATGGTCACGAGGTACGGGGTCATCGAGAGATACTGGCTCTCGATCGCCACGCCGAGCGCCTGCAGGTTCAGCTGGGCGATGGTCACGCCGCCGAAGATGTAGGCCCCCAGCACCGCCCGCCACGGCTTCCACGAGGCGAAGACCACGATCGCGAGCGCGATCCACCCGCGCCCGGCAGTCATCCCCTCGACCCACAGCGGCGAGGCGACGAGGCTGAGATAGGCGCCCCCCACCCCCGCGCAGGCCCCGCCGAACAGGATCGCGGCGGTGCGGATCGCGACCACCCGGTAGCCGATGGCGTGGGCCGCGTCGTGGTTCTCGCCGACCGCCCGAAGCACCAGGCCGGCGCGGGTGCGGGCCAGCGCCCAGGCCGTGCCGCCGGCCAGCAGCAGCGAGACATAGACCAGCCAGTCGTGGGAGAAGAACAGCCGCCCCAGGATCGGCAGGTCCGAGAGCACCGGCAGCCACAGCCGCGGGAACTCGGGCGCAGGGATCCCCGAATAGGGCTGGCCCAGCATCGAGGCGAGCCCCAGCCCGAACAGCGTCAGCGCGAGGCCCGTGGCGACCTGGTTGGACATCAGCACCTGGGTCATGAAGGCGAACACGCCCGCCAGCGCCGCCCCCGCCAGCAGCGCGCACAGCACCCCGAAGGTGGTCGAGCCGGTGACGTTCGCCCCCGCGAAGCCCGCGATGGCGCCCACGATCATCATCCCCTCGACCCCGAGGTTCAGGACCCCGGCCTTCTCGACGATCAGTTCGCCCAGCGCCGCGAACAGCAGGGGGGTGGCCGCCACGATCAGCGCGATGGCGATGGCGACCGGATTCAGCGACGAAAGATCCATCACGCGGCCCCCTTGCGCGCGCCCCGCGGCGCGGGCGCCAGCCGGTAGCGCGAGAACACGTCCATCCCCAGCAGGAAGAACAGCAGCATCCCCTGGAACACCGAGATCGCGGCCGCAGGCAGCTGCATGGCCAGCTGCGCGCCCTCGCCCCCGATGTAGGTCAGCGCCAGCAGCAGGCCCGCGAGCAAGATCCCCGCAGGGTGCAGGCGGCCGAGGAAGGCCACGATGATCGCGGTGAAGCCGTAGCCCGCCGGCAGACCGGGGACGAGCTGGCCGACGGGCCCCGAGGCCTCGAAGGTCCCCGCCAGCCCCGCAAGCCCGCCCGAGACCGCCATCGCCAGCAGCACCGTGCGCGACTGCGAGAAGCCGGCGAAGCGGGCCGCGCGCGGCGCCTGGCCGAAGAGCTTCAGCGAAAAGCCGTACTCGTGCCGCTCGAGCAGCGCCCAGCCGATCAGCACGGCCGCGAGCGCGGCCAGCGCCCCGACATGGGCGCGCGTGCCCTCGAGCAGGATTGGCAGGGTGGCGCTGTCGTGGAACAGGCGGCTTTCGGGAAAGTTGAACCCGTCGGGGTCGCGCAGCGGCCCGGTCACCAGCGCCGAGAGCCACAGGCCCGCGACATAGACCAGCATCAGCGAGACCAGGATCTCGTTGGCGTTGAACCTGACCTTCAGGATCGCGGGGATCAGCGCCCAGGCGGCGCCGGCCGCCGCGCCCGCGAGGCACATCAGCGGCAGCACCCAGATCCCCTGGACGTCGTAGACGGCGAGGCCCGTCGCGCCGCCGGCGATGGCGCCGACGATGAACTGCCCCTCGGCCCCGATGTTCCAGATGCCCGCCCGAAAGCCCATGGCGAGCCCCACCGCGATCAGCACCAAGGGCGTGCCCTTCACCAGAAGCTCGGAGCGGGAGAAGTCGTTGGTCAGCGGTTCCCAGAAGATAGTGATGATCGCCTGCACCGGATCCTTGCCGAGCAGCGCGAACAGGATCATGCCGAAGATCATCGTCAGCACGACGGCGATCAGGGGGGCTGCCAGCGCCATGGCGCGGCTGCGCTCCTTGCGCGGTTCAAGCCGCAGCATGGGCCCCTCCTCCCATCAAGAGGCCGATTTCCTCGACCGAGGTTTCGCCCGCCGGCCGCGGGGCCGACAGGCGGCCCCCCGCGATCACGGCGAAGCGGTTGGAGATTTCCATCAGCTCGTCGAGGTCCTGGGAGATCACCATGATCGCGCAGCCCTGCTGGGCGAGGTCGCGGATCGCCTGGCGGATCGCCTGCGCCGCGCCCGCGTCCACGCCCCAGGTGGGCTGCGAGACGACCAGCACCTCGGGGTTCTGCAGCATTTCCCGCCCGATCACGTATTTCTGGAGGTTTCCGCCGGATAGCGACCCCGCAGCCGCCCCCACGCCGGGCGTGCGGACGTCGAAATCCTGCACGATCCGCTGCGCATAGCCGCGCGCGGCGCCAAGCTTCAGCAACCCCTTCAGCGACAGCTTCAGCCGCGTCCGGGCAGAGACGAAAGTGTTGTCGGTCAATGACATCTCGGGCGCCGCCGCGTGGCCCAGCCGTTCCTCCGGCGCCACGTTCAGCCCCAGCCGACGGCGGCGCGTGGGGCCGAGGTGGCCGATCGGCGCGCCCTCCAGCACGATCATGCCCGGCGCGGTGCGGGTCTCGCCCGAGAGCGCGGCGGTCAGCTCGTCCTGGCCGTTGCCCGCGACGCCCGCGATGCCCAGCACCTCGCCCGCCTTCAGCGCCACCGAGATCGAGCGCAGCGAGACGCCGAACTGCGCCTGCGAGATCACCGTCAGGTCGCTCAGCTCGAGCCGCGTCTCGCCGCCCGCGCCGGCGGGGGCGCCGGGGGCCGAAAGCTCGCGCCCGATCATCATTTCCGCCAGTCCGCGGGCCGTCTCCTGCCGCGGATCGCAGGCGCCCACCACGCGGCCCCCCCGCAGCACGGTGGCCGCGGTGCACAGGCTGCGGATCTCCTCGAGCTTGTGGGAGATGTAGAGGATCGCCACCCCCTCGTCGCGCAGCTTGCGCAGGGTGAGGAACAGGGTCTCGACCTCCTGGGGGGTCAGCACCGAGGTCGGCTCGTCCATGATCAGCAGGCGGGGGGATTGCAGCAGGCAGCGCACGATCTCGACGCGCTGGCGCTCTCCGACCGATAGCTCGCCGACCTGACGCCCGGGGTCCAGCGGCAGGCCGTATTCGGCCGATACCTTTCGGATACGGTCGGGCAGGTCGCGCCCCGCCTGGGCGGGCGGCAGGCCGAGGGCGACGTTCTCGCCCACCGTCATCGCCTCGAACAACGAGAAGTGCTGGAAGACCAGGCCGACGCCCGTCTCGCGCGCCTCGCCGGGTGCGGCGGGGGCGAAGGGGCGGCCCTGCCAGAGCATCTCGCCCTCGTCCGGGCGCATAACGCCATAGATCATCTTGACCAGCGTCGACTTGCCGGCCCCGTTCTCGCCCAGCAGGGCGTGGATCTCGCCCGGCTGGATCTCGAAGCTGACGTCGGCATTCGCGATCACGCCGGGGAAGCGCTTCCACAGCCCCCGGATCGACAGAAGCGCGGTCATTCGGCCCCCTCTCCCGTTCGCAGCGCGCTCCCGCGGGAGGCGCGCCAGCGCAGGTGATCGGCGGCGACCGAGACGGCGATCTCGGCCGGCGCCTTGCCCCCCTTCAACCCCTCGGGCCCCGCAAGGCCGATGGGGCAGTCCATTCGCGCCACGGTCTCCGGCCCGTGACCGAGCGCCGCCAGCCGCCCCCTGAAGCGCGCCGCCTTGGAGGCCGAGCCGATCACCCCCAGCCGCGCGAAGGTCCCGCGAGCGAGGATCGCGTGCACGATCTCGAGGTCCATGGCGTGGCTGTAGGTCATCACCAGATGCGCGGCGTCGCCCGGCGCCAGCGCCACGGTCGCGGCCATGTCCGGCGCGGGCAGGGCGCGGACGTGGGGCGAGAGCGGCTCGGGGAAGCGCGACGGCGCGTCGTCGATCCAGGTCACGGCGAAGGGCAGCCCCTCGAACACGCGGGTCACCGCGCGCCCGACATGGCCCGCGCCCCAGACCCACAGCGGGGTCAGCGCCGGGGTCAGCGGCTCGGCGAGCCACGGCGGCTCGCCGGGCTGGAACAGGAACGCGGCGCCCTTGCCCGAGCGCGCCGCCTTGCGCAGGGACCGCATGGCGAGCGGTATCTCGGAGATAGCGCCCAGCGGACGGGCGTAGAGGGGCGTGGTCTCGGGGTCCGGCAGAGCGTCGAGCTTCGCCTGGTCCCAGCGCTCGAACCCCAGCGTCGCCGCGCCCCCGCAGCATTGGGCCAGCGCGGGGCCGAGCGGGTAGTGCACGACCCCGTCCGGCGTTCGCGCGGCCAGCCTGCGGCGCGCCTCGGCCAGCGCCTCGAACTCCAGCGCGCCGCCGCCGATGGTGCCCTCGAAGGCGTCGGCGTGGACCAGCATGGCGGCGCCCGGCTCGCGCGGGGCGGAGCCCTGGGCGGCGGCCACCACGACCCGGATCAGCGGGCCGCGCCGCCCGATCGCCTCGCTCAGGGCCGCAAGGTCGAGGCTCACCGGCCGCTCTCCCGCCGCGTCTCCCAGGCGCGGCCGCGCACGTGGTCAACGGCGCGCAGCACCCGCTCGGGCGTCGCGGGGGCGTCGAGCGCGGGATAGATCGTGCCGTCCCCGCAGGCGGCGACCGCGTCCGACAGCGCAAGCAGCGCGGAAATACCAAGCATCAGAGGGGGTTCGCCGACGGCCTTCGAGCGGAAGATCGTCTCCTCCCGGTTCTCGTTGTCGAAGAGCGTCATGCGCATCTCCGGCCGGTCCGAGGCGGTGGGGATCTTGTAGGTCGAGGGCGCGTGCGTGCGCAGGCGGCCCGCCTCGTCCCAGAACAGCTCCTCCATGGTCAGCCAGCCGAGGCCCTGGATGTAGCCGCCCTCGATCTGGCCGAGGTCGATGGCCGGGTTCAGCGAGCGGCCGACGTCGTGGAGCAGGTCGGCGCGGTCGAAGCGATACTCGCCGGTCAGCGTGTCGATGGTCGCCTCGGTCACGGCCGCGCCATAGGCGAAGTAGTAGAACGGCCGGCCGCGGGCGGCGGCGCGGTCCCAGTGGATCTTGGGGGTCGCGTAGTGGCCCGCGGCCGAGAGGCTGACGCGGGACATGAAGGCCTGTTTGACCAGCTCGTCGAAGGCGATCTCGGCCTCGCCGACCTTCACCCGGCCGGGGAGGAAGGCGACGTCGGCGGGGCGGGCCTGGAAGCGCTCGGCGGCGAAGGCGATCAGGCGGTCGCGGATCTGCTCGCAGGCATGTTTGACCGCCATGCCGTTGATGTCGCTGCCCGAACTCGCGGCGGTGGGGGCGGTGTTGGCCGACTTTCCGGTGTTGGTGGCGGTGATCTTCACGCGGTCGAGGTCGATCTGGAAGATCTCGGCTGCGACCTGGGCGACTTTCACGAACAGGCCCTGGCCCATCTCGGTGCCGCCGTGGTTCAGGTGGACAGAGCCGTCGGTGTAGATATGCACCAGCGCCGAGGCCTGGTTCATCCAGGTCAGCGTGAAGGAGATGCCGAACTTCACCGGCGTGAACGCAAGCCCTTTCTTAAGGACGGGACTTTGCGCATTGAATTCGTTGATCTTCGCCCGGCGCTCGGCATAGTCGGAGGAGGCGAGCAACTGCTCGGCCAGCGCGTGGATGACGTTGTCCTCGACCTCCATGTGATAGGGGGTCGTGACGCGGTCTCCGCCGGGACGGTCGTAGTAGTTCAGCGCGCGGATCTCGGTGGGGTCGCGGCCGAGCTCGAAGGCGATGTGGTCCATCACCCGCTCGATCCCCACCATGCCCTGGGGGCCCCCAAAACCACGGAAAGCCGTGTTGGAGCAGGTATTTGTGCGGCAACGGTAAGAGCGGATGCAAACCGCGGGAAAATAGTAGGCGTTGTCGGCGTGGAACATCGCGCGGTCGGCGACGGGCATCGAGAGGTCCAGCGACCAGCCGCAATGGGCGAGCTGTTCGAAGTGGATGCCCAGGATGCGGCCCTCCGCGTCGATGCCCACGCGATAGTCGATGCGGAACCCGTGGCGCTTGCCGGTGATCTGCATGTCGTCGTCGCGGTCGTAGCGCATTTTCACGGGGCGGTTCAGGCGCTTGGCGGCGACGGCGCAGATGGCGGCCAGTGCGTTGCCCTGGCTCTCCTTGCCGCCGAACCCGCCGCCCATCCGGCGCACCTCGACGGTGACCGCGTGGAACGGGACGCCGAGGTTCTCGGCGACCTTGTGCTGGATCTCGGTCGGATGCTGGGAGGAGCAGTGGATCGTGACGTCGCCGTCTTCTCCGGGAACGGCCAGAGCGGCTTGAGATTCCAGGTAGAAATGCTCCTGGCCGCCGATGCCGATGGAGCCTTCGATCCGCTTCGGAGCAGCCGCGATCGCCGCCTGCGCGTCGCCGCGCTGCATCACATAGGGCGGCTCGAACAGGCTGTCGGCGGCGACGGCGTCCTCGACCGTCAGGATGGCGGGCAGCTCCTCCCACTCGATCTGCGCCAGGCGCGCGGCCTTGCGGGCGGCGAGGTGGGTGTCGGCGATCACGGCGAAGATCGGCTGGCCGACGAAGAAGACCTCCCCATCCTCGGCCAGCAGCGGCTCGTGGGAGGCGTTGGGCGAGACGTCGTTGGCGCCGGGGATGTCCGCGGCGGTCAGCACCTCGACCACGCCGGGCGCGGCGCGCACGGGGGCGAGGTCGATCGAGCGGATGCGGGCGCGGGCCTTGGTCGACAGGCCGAAGGCGACCGAGAGGCAGTTGGCCGGCGTGGGGATGTCGTCGACATAGGTCGCCGAGCCGGAGACGTGCTTGTGCCCGGAGTCGTGGCGCTGCGCCGCGCGCACGCCGCCGTCGATCGCGGTCTTCTGCGAGAGCGGCTTCGTGGGGGCGTTCATGCCAGCGCCTCCGCGCCGACGAGACGAGTTTGTCCTGCGGCGCCAGAGGTTTCGTGGAACACCTTCAGAAGCAGGTTCTGCGCGGTGCGCAGGCGATACTCGCCAGAGGCGCGCATGTCACTCATCGGTTCGAAGTCCTCGGCATAGGCCGGCAGGGCCGCCTCGACGGTCGCCAGGGACCAGGGTTTGCCGAGCAGCGCGGCCTCGACCGCGCGGGCGCGCTTCGGGGTGCCGGCCATGCCGCCGTAGACGATGGAGGCCGAGGCGACGGTCCCATCCGCGACCTCGATCAGGAAGGCGCCGAGGGTGGCGGTGATGTCCTGGTCGAAGCGCTTGGAGATCTTGTAGACCTTCAGCGAGTCCGGGCTCTTGGGGCGCGGAATGCGCACGGCCGAGACGTATTCGCCGGCCGCCCGGTCCTGCTTGCCGTAGTCGAGGAAGAAGGCCTCGAGGGGGATCGTGCGGGTGCGCTCGCCATGGCGCAGCACCAGCTCGGCGCCCAGCGCGATCAGGGGCGGTGGGCCGTCGCCGATGGGCGAACCGTTGGCGATGTTCGCGCCCACACAGCCGGAGTTGCGAACCTGGACCGAGCCCAGCCGGCGGACCATCTCTCCAAGATCGGGCGAGAGGCGCGCCAGGGCCTCGGCGGCGCGGGCGTAGGTGGCGGCCGCCCCCAGCTCGACATGGGTCGGGGTTTCAAGCACTCGGTCGAAGCCCTTGACCCGGTTCACGAAGATCAGGGTCTCGGGTTCCATCAGCCGCTTGGTGATCCACAGGCCGACGTCGGTGGCGCCCGCGACGATCACCGCCTCGGGGTGCGCGGCGACCAGGGTCGCAAGCTCGTCCTCGGTCGCGGGGACATAGGCGGTGCAGTCCGCGGCGGTCAGGGTCAGGGTCTCGGGGGCGGAGAGGGCCTCGAGCGCAGGGGACGGGTCCGTCTCCCAGTCCGGGGCGGGGAGGCTGTGCATCTTCTCGCCGGACTCGAGGATCGGGCCGTAACCCGTGCAGCGACAAAGGTTTCCAGCAATGGCGTCCTCGACCGCCCGGGGCGGCTGGGGGCCGTCGGGATAGGCGCTCCACAGGCTCATCACGAAGCCCGGCGTGCAGAAGCCGCATTGCGAGCCGTGCAGGTCGACCATCGCCTGCTGGGCGGGGTGGAGGCGGTCGGGGCCGGCCAGGGCCTCGACCGTGGTCACCGCGGCGCCGTCGAGCATCGGCATCAACTGGATGCAGGCGTTCACCGCCCGGCGGCGGGGGACGCCGTCCTCGAGCCGGGTCACCGCGACCGTGCAGGCGCCGCAGTCGCCCTCGTTGCAGCCTTCCTTCGTGCCGGTTAGGCGGCGGCTCTCGCGCAGCCAGTCGAGCAGCGTGGCGCGCGGGTCGACGTCCCGCAGCGAGACCGCCTCGCCGTTGAGAACGAAGCGCAGGTCGTCGCGCATCTCACGACCCCCGGTAGGTGGAGTAGCCGTAGGGCGAGAGCAACAGGGGCACGTGGTAGTGCGTCTCGGACGCAATGCCGAAGCGGATCGGGATGTCGGAGAGGAACGGGGGCGAGGGCAGGTCGCCGCCGCGCTCCTCGAGGTAGGGACCGCAGTGGAAGACCAGCTCGTAAGTGCCTGCGCGGAAGGCGGTTCCTTCCAGCATCGGCGCGTCGGTGCGGCCGTCGGCATTGGTCACCGTCTCGCTCAGCAGGTCGCGGCTGTCGGCGGCGAGCCGGTAGAGGTCGATCCGGATCCCCGCGGCGGGGCGGCCGGAGGCGGTGTCCAGCACATGCGTGGTGAGTCGTCCCATCGGTCCCTCTGATGCGGGAAGGCGCGGTTCCTCCGCGCGCTGCTGCGACGCATCAAAGACCGCTTGGGCGGTCGGCGCAAGGGGGCGTTCAGGCGGTGGGCGGCGGAGGGGGCGTGACGTCGGCGCCGCGACGCTCGGCGCGGATCAGCCACAGGTTTCTTGCGTAGATGAAGAAGCCCAGGCTCTGGCCCAGGATGAACACCGGGTCGCCGCGGTGGATCGCATAGGCCAGCAGCACCGCCGCGCCCCCGATCGAGAACCACCAGAAGGCCAGCGGGATCACCGAGCGCCGGGCCTTCTCGGAGGCGATCCACTGCACCAGAAAGCGGCCCATGAACAGCGCCTGACCGGCGAGGCCGATCAGGATCCACGCGAACTCGAGCATCGTGTCCGCGCCCAGGAACTCGGCCAGCGCCTGCATCATGCGGGGTCCGGTTCGTCGAGGCCGGGGTCGAGCGCGGCGACCGTCTGCAGCTTGCGCCGGCGGATCAGCCACCACACGCCCAGGAGGTCCAGCGCCCCGACCAGCGCGCGCCCGAAGTTGGTGTAGTTGGAATTGCCCGCGCCGCGCGCGCGGTGGGAGACGTCGACCAGCGCCACACGGTAGCCCTCGCGCTTGACCAGCGCGGGCAGGTAGCGGTGGATGTGATCGAAGAACGGCAGCGACAGGAACACCGCGCGCGGGAAGGCCTTGAGGCCGCAGCCGGTGTCGCGGGTGTCGTCGTGCAGCATCCGCCGACGCAGGCCGTTGGCCGCGCGCGAGGCCCATTTCTTCGACGCCGTGTCCTGCCGGTCCACCCGCTGGCCCGCCACCAGGCCCAGCCGGCCGGTGGCGTCGTCGAGCAGCGGCGCCACGAGGTTGGGGATCTCTGCCGGCGGGTTCTGCCCGTCGCCGTCGAGCGTGCAGCAGATCGGCGCCCGGGCCGCCCGCACGCCCGAAAGCACCGCGGCCGACTGCCCGCAGGAGGCGGCGTGGCGCAGCTCCCGCAGCCAGGGGTGGCGGGCGCGGGCGGCGGCGATGGCGCCGGAGGTGTCGTCGTCCGAACCGTCGTTGACGAAGATCGCCTCGAACGGGGCGAGCGAGGCGCAGGCGGCCGCGATCTCGTCCGCGAGGGCGGCGACGTTCTCCGCCTCGTTCTTCATCGGGGCGATGACGGTGATGCGCGGGCTGATCATGCGGGGTCCCTCGGCTCCGGGGGCGCGGTATAGCGCGGGCGGCGCCCGGGGCCAAGCGCGGGGTGAGGAGCGAGGCCGGGGCGTGGCGCCCCGGCCTCGGCGATCAGGCGATCAGGGGCAGGCGGCGAACAGCTCGGCGCCCTCGCGGGTGAACAGGCGCAGGGTGGTCACGCCGCCGCGGTTGGGGTTGAAGGCGGTGACCGAGGTCAGCTCGCGCAGCGCCGGCGGCGGGGCCTCGCCGGTGGGGTTCAGCGCCTGGTCGAGCTGGTCGCGGCGGCGATCCTCGATCCAGACCAGCGGCGCGGGGTCGTCGCGAAGCGAGTCCGCGGCCTCGGCCGGCTGGAGCAGGCGGACGCCGGTGCCCTGCAGGAACACCAGGCTCGGCTCGCGATAGCTCTGGGTGTCGGCGGGGCGGCCGACGCAGGCCTCAAAGGGGGCCGCGGCGCTGGCCATCAGCGTGCTGGGAAAGCCCCAGGTCAGGGCGGGCAGGGCGAACTGCAGCGTGGCGGGGTAGAGGGCGAGCGCCGCGGCGAACATCGCCGCCACCGCCGCCCCGCGCCGCACGGTCCACAGCGACAGCGTCCCCAGCGCCACGAAGACCAGCCCGATCACCGCCAGCGCCGCGCCCCAGGGCGAGACGGCGCCGGCGACATAGAGGGGCAGCGCGATGATCGCGAGCCCCAGCGCGCCGCCGACCGCGCCGAAAAGCACGGCGGCCGCGATCGACTGCCAGCGCCGGGGCGCCAGCACGGGCGAGGTCAGCCACAGCGCCACCAGACCGGCCGCGGCGGGGGCCGCAGGCATCAGGTAGTGGGGCAGCTTGGTGGGCGTCGCCTCGATGATCAGCCACCAGACCAGCGCGATCGCCAGCAGCGGCGCGGTCGCCCGCGCTCCGCGGGTCCGCCAGGCGAAGGGGGCCGCCAGCAGCATCAGCGGCGCCCAGGGCCACAGCGCCGCCCAGACGACGGCAAAGTAGGTTCCCGGAGGGGCGCCGTGGTTCTCCTGCCCCGAGGCGAGTTTGTCGAGGAAGTCGCCGCCCAGCGACTCCATCCAGAACATCCCGTCCGAGGCGAGGTGGATCGCCACCAGCCAGGGGATCACCAGCGCCACGAACAGCACCGGCCCGAGGCTCGCGAGCCCCAGCGCGCGCACCGGGGCGAGGCTGCGCTCGGCCACCAGCACGCCGATCACGGCCAGCGCCAGGATCGCGGGCGCGATGGGCCCCTTGACCAGCACCGCAAGGCCCAGCGCCCCCCACAGGATCAGCCGCAGCGCCAGCGCGTCGGGGCGCGGGGCGCGCGCATCCTCGACCGGCGCCGCGCGGCCGGGGCGGGCGGCGTGGGGGTGGTAGGGGTCCACCTTCCAACCCTTGCCCGCGGGCGCGGAGGGCGCATAAGGGTCGGGCACGTCCAGCGCCCGCCCCGCCGCGATCTCGATGGGCGGCGGCGCCGAGGCGAGGCCCGAGCGGGTCAGCAGCCGCACCCAGGCCCCCAGCGCGATCATCGTCAGGCCCAGCAGCATGGCGTCGGTCTTGGCGATGTTGGCCTCGCCCGCCAGCACCAGGCTGATCGCGGTCAGCCCCGCGGCGAGCGTGGCGGCCTGCGCCCCCATCAGCGGCCGGAACGCCCAGCCGGTGGCGAAGACCGCCAGGATCGCGCCCAGCAGCGAGGGGATGCGCCAGGCCCAGATGCCGGTCCCCTCGGGCCCGCCCACGGCCGCGACCGAGGCCGCCTGCATCCAGTAGATCCCGATGGGCTTTTTCCAGCGCGGCTCGTCCTGGAAGCGGATGTCGACGAAGTCGCGCGTCTCGAGCATCTGCTTGGTGGCCTGGGCGAAGCGGGCCTCGTCGCGGTCGGTGACCGGCAGGTCGGCGATGCCGGGCAGGAACAGCGCCAGGCACAGGGCCAGCAGCGCCAGCGCCCGGACCCAGCCACGCTCGATCCCCCTGCTGGCCGCGTCCTGGGCAAGGGCGCCGAAGCGCTCGGCCGTTCGCAGGGGCAGGGAGGGTCGCACGCTCATCTCGATCATCCGGTCGCTGGGATACGATACGGCCGGCGGGGGCGCCGCCGGCCGGGGGTGAACGTCGACCCGCGAGGGGGCCGAAATGCGGCGGACCGAGGCGCGGAGGTTTGCTCCGCGCCAGGGGAGCGCAGGTCAGTCGGCCGAGGGCGGCGCCAGCGGCGCGTTGGGCGCGGGGGCCGCGCCGGTCCCGCCGCCGTCGGCGGCCGGCGGGCTCAGCAGGCGCTGCAGGTCGGGCGCAAGCTCGTCCCCGCCGGGGGTCGCGGGCGCCTCGTCGCCGACCGAGGGCGTGCCGATGCGGTCGAGCACCGAACGCTCGTTCGAGTTCTGAGCGGCGATCACGGTCAGGGTCAGCGAGGTGACGATGAAGGCCGCGGCCACCCCCCAGGTCACCTTGGCCACGCCCGTGGTCGCCCCGCGCGAGGAGACCATGCCCCCGCCTCCGCCGCCCCCGATGCCCAGCGCGCCGCCCTCGGAGCGCTGCAGCAGAACCAGGCCGATCAGCACGGCGGCGAGGATCAGGTGGATGATGAGCAGGACGTTTTCCATGAGACGGGCGCTCTTTCCTTCCGAGCCGCGCGGCACGCGCGGAGACGGAGCGCGCGCAGGCGCCCCTTGCAACTTGGCCGCTGATCTAACGCGCGCGGGCGGCGATGTCGAGACGCCGCGCCTGACGCGAGGGGGCGCTTGATCGCCGCGCCGCTTGGGCGCACCTGAGGGGGACCAGCAGGGAGGACGACCATGACCGCCGAGATCCGGGAGATCGCCCGTCACGAGGGCGAGACGATCCGCCAAGCCACGCTCGAGAGCGACCGCGCGCGGGTGCGGCTGTTGAGCTGGGGCTGCGTGCTGCGCGACTGGCGCGCGCCGACGGCGGGCGGCTGGCGGCGCTGCACGCTCGGGCTGGAGCGGTTCGAGGACTATCCCGTGCACTCGCCCTCCTACGGCGCGGTGGTGGGCCGGGTCGCCAACCGCATCGGCGCCGCGCGGTTCCCGCTTGGCGGGCGCGAGGTGCGCCTGACCCCCAACGAGGGCCCCAACATCCTGCACGGCGGCCATGGGCTGGGGCGGCGCAACTGGCGGATGGAGGCGGACGGCGCAGGCTCGTCCGTGCGCCTGAGCTACGACAGTCCCGATGGCGAGGACGGCTTTCCCGGCGCCGTCGCCTTCGAGATCGTCGTGCGGCTGGCGGGGGCGCGGCTGACCTACGAGATGCGCGCCCGCCCCGACCGCCCGACCCCGATCAACCTCGCCCAGCACGCCTACTGGAACCTCGACGGGGGCGGCGAGGTGCTCGACCACCGCCTGCGGCTCGACGCGCACGCCTGGGCCGAGATCGACGCGGGCAAGATCCCCACCGGCCGGCTGATCCCGGCCGGCGAGGGGCTGCCCGATTTCCGCGAGGCGCGCAGCCTGCGCGACGCGGACGGCCGGGGGATCGTGATCGACCACGCCTATGCGCTGAGCGAGGGGCGCGATCGCGCCCAGCCGGCGGCCGAGCTTGTGTCCTCGTCCGGCGACCTGCGGCTGCGGCTGTGGACCGATCAGCCGAGCGTGCAGGTCTACGATGCGCCCAGGCTGACGCTGCCGGTTCCGGGGCTCGACGGCGAGCGGGTCGCGCCCTTCGGCGGCCTCTGCCTCGAGGCGCAGAATTTCCCGGACGCCCCCAACCGGCCCGAGTTCCCCAGCCCCATCGCCTCGCCCGAGACGCCGTATTCGCAGCGGCTGGAGATCGAGATCGCGGCGACCTGATCCCATCCCCGAGGGGCGCTGGGGCGGCGCTCCTCGGGGATTTTCCCACGCGGACCGCAAGTGCTGCCGTCAGACAACCGGCAGGGTCCTCGGGGCGGCCCCAGGGGCTTCGGGAGGCAGGAAGGCGAGGGCGCCGGTCTCAGCCGTTCATCAGGCGGGCGACCTGGTCGGCGATCGGGTCGGAGGGCATGGCGGGGCCGTCGGCGCTGACCCGCTCAGGCGCCTCGACGCGGCGCCAGGTTTCGCCCTGGTAGACCTCGAACGGGGTGAACCTGGCCTTGTAGTTCATCTTCGGCGAGCCGGGCACCCAGTAGCCGAGATAGACATAGGGCAGGCCCGCCGCGCGCGCGATCTCGAGGTGGTCGAGGATCATCCAGGTGCCGAGGCTGCGCCGGTCCTCGTCGGGATCGAAGAACGAGTAGACCATCGACAGCCCGTCGGCGAGCACGTCGGTCAGGCAGGCGCCGACCAGCACGTCGGGCCCGCGCTCTCCGATCTCGCGGTTGGGGGCGCGGCGATACTCGACGACGCGGGTGCGGACCGGCGTCTCCTCGATCATCGCGGCGAACTCGAAGGCGTCCATCTCGGCCATGCCGCCGTCGGCGTGGCGGCGGTCAAGATAGCGGCGGAACAGGTCGTACTGATCCTCGGTCGCCTGGGCCTCGGCGGCGTTGCGCGTCAGGTCGGCGTTGCGCGCGCGCACCCGTCGAAGGGTGCGGCCGGGCTGGAACCCCTCGACCGGGATGCGGGTGGACAGGCAGGCGTTGCAGCCTGCGCAAGAGGGGCGGTAGACGACGCCTTGACTGCGCCGAAAGCCGCGCAGCGACAGGAAGTCGTTGACGGCCGAGGCGTCGGGATTGCGCAGCGTGGTGAACAACTTCCGCTCGGACCGCCCGTCCAGGTAAGGGCAGGGCTGCGGGGCCGTCACGAAGAACTGCGGCGCGATCTTTCCCTGATGGTGGCTCATGGACCTCTGGACGCTCTGAAACGAGTCGCACCCTAGCAGGCGGTCATCAAGGCGTCATCATTCCCGCGGCGCAAACTGCCGCCCGACTGCGCGATCATGGCGCCGGCGCCATGGTTTCGGGGCGGTTCGTTCGTTGGCAAAACCAAGTGCCGCGCGAGATCTGGACACGGTGCGGGGTGACGCCGCGAAATGGATGCGGGCGGGTCGCGCGCAATCCCTCACGGCGAACGCCCGGAGGCTGCGAGAGCTCCGGGCGTTGCAGGCCCCGGCATCGGGGGAGAGGGGAAGACCCCGCCGCCGGGGCCGCGGCCCGCTCGGGCGCCGTGCGCCCAAGCGGGCCGGTCTTTGGGGCCAGCCCGTTTGGCCGGTCGGTGTCGGCGCCGACCGGGCGCGGGGGGCCGGTCGGCGTCAGGCTCAGGTCAGCTGCGCGGCGAGGCGGGGGCCGCCGGGCCCGGGGCCCGGGCGGCCGCCCGCCATGGCTGCCTCAGGCCGGGGCGGAGTCGGGCGCCGGACGGCGGCGGTCGTCCATGAACTGGTCGAACTCAGCCTGGTCCTTGGCCTTGCGCAGGCGGTCGAGGAAGGACTGGAACGCCTCCTGCTCCTCCTCGAGACGGCGCAGCGTCTCCTCCTTGTAGCTGTCGAAAGCGGTGTTTCCGCTCGACCGGTAAACCCCGCGTCCGCTGCGTTTCCAGCGAGAATTGCAGCCCTTGCCCATGCGTCCGCTCCAGATCATGTAGAAGAGAAAGGCGAGGCCCAGCGGCCATGCCACGATGAAGAGGAAGACCATCGCTCCGATCCAGCCGGGCTTGCCCCAGTGATCCAGCGTGGCTTCCGCGCGTTTCAGCAGGTCTTTTATCCTGTCCATCTCCGTCTCGGTCCTCTCAGGTCGCGATGTGAATGTAAATCACATTTACATAGATGGGCGAGGCCCCCGGCTTCGCAAGAGGGCGCTCGCGGATTTTCACGCCGGGCGGTTGTTTTTCCGTCGGGGGCGGAGGGGGAGGGGGCGCTGCATCGAGCCGGGGTGGCCAGGGGGAGCTTTCGCCACGGCCAGGGGCCCCCGCCGCGAGGCCGCCGGACCCCGGCGCGCGGCGCGGCCCGCGGCGGTCGGGACCTGCAGCGGAGGGGACGGGAGGGGCGCCCAACAGGCGTTGCGGGCCGCGATGGCCGGCCTAGAACCGCCGCCACAGGCCGAGGCGGATCTGCACGCCGTCGGTGACCGCGCGGCTCCAGGGCGTCGCCTCGACCTGCATCGAGAGGCTGTCGCCCGACCCGATCTCGCGCACCGCGATCAGCGAGACGCGCGCGACTTGCCAGGCCTGGCCGGTGCCCTCGCCATCGATGTCCGCCTCGACCTGGGCCATCGCCAGCCAGCGCGGCGCGGGACGCAGCCCGGCGACGAAGCTGCCCAGCGCGCGGTCGGCCTCGCCGCCCGCGGTCTCGATCCGCCAGCCGACCGAGGCCTCGGTCCAGGCGGCGCCCAGCGAGGTTGCAAAGCCGTGGCCCCACAGCAGGCGCGCGGCCACGTCGCCGCCGTCGTCGGTCTTGAAGAATCCGCCCCCCGCCTCGGCCTGGACCGAGACCACGTGGCCCGACTCGCTGCTCAGCAGGCGGGCGCGCACGAAGCCCTCGATCCGGCCCTCGAACCGCTCCCGCTCGGCGGGGTCGATCACCTGGTTGCTGTTGAACCCCACGGTCAGGCCGTCGCGCAGCCCGTGCTCGACATAGCGGTCGCGGCGCAGGCCGGTGGGGCCGTCGGGATCGGGGGCCAGCGCGGTGCTGAGGAAGCTGGTCCCCGCCTCGGCCGTCCAGGCGCCGGCAAGCGCCGGGGCCGCGGGCGCGAGCGCCAGCGTCGTCGCCAGCAGCGCGGCGAGGCGAAGGGGGAACAGCGGGCGGGTCTGGCCGGGACCGGACATGGCGGGCTCCGTCCTGGGAGAGGGGGACCCGCAGAGCCTGCCTGTTCGTGGTAAATGGATCCTTACCAAGCCCGCCAGAAGGCTAAGAAGTTTTCCGCGCGCGCCCGCTGCGCCCCCGTTGCGCCCACCCTTTCCGCGCGCTCAGGCGCCGACCCGCGCGAGGCCGCGCTCCCAGAGGGCGAACAGCGCCATGCCCGCGACCATCGCCGCGAGGAACAGCGCCACCGGCGCCCCGCCAAGGCCAAGCGCCGCGATCCCGGCGCCCGGGCAGATGCCCGACAGTCCCCAGCCGACGCCGAACAGGGTCGCGCCGATCAGCAGCCGCGCGTCGATTCGGGGCCGGGCGGGCCCTGGCATCGCGCCCCCGAACAGCGCCGTGCGCCGCGGACGCGCGAGCCGCCAGGCGATCGCGCTGAGCGTCATCGCGCCGGCCATGACGACCATCAGCGTGGGGTCCCAGGTCCCCTCGCGGATCGCGAGCAGGTCCAGAAAGGCCAGCACCCGTGCGGGATTGGCCATGTCCGAGATCAGCAGACCCAGCCCGAAGACCAGGCCGGCGACAAAGGCGACAAGCTTGCGCATCGCGATCTCCCCTCAGACCAGCCGGCCCAGCGCGACGGTCGCCACGGCCGCGGCCATGAACACCCCCATCGCCGCCAGCGAGCGCCGCGACAGCCGCGCCGCGCCGCAGACCCCGTGCCCCGAGGTGCACCCCGAGCCCAGGCGCGTGCCGAACCCCACCAGCAGGCCCGAGACGATCAGGGTCGGGGCGCTGGCCTCGACCACAATCTCGCGGATCCCGCCGAGACTCAGATACAGCGCGGGCGCCAGGGTCAGGCCCAGCAGGAACAGGGCGGTCTCGGCGCTCGGCCGCCGGCCCGCGCGTCCGCCGGGCAGGCCGCGGGCCAGGTCCTCGATCAGCCCGCCGACCATGCCGCTGACGCCGGCGATCCGCCCGGCGCCCAGCAGCAGAAGCCCCGAGGCGGCTCCGATCAGCGCGCCTCCCAGCAGGCCGGAAATCCAGTCGGGGGTCATGGGGTCACCTCAAACAAATTCGACAAACCGAATATATATGAGCGTCTGATCCTCCGCAAGGTCGAGCGAAGACCAAACCGATCCGGGTTTTCCCGCGTATGTTCTGTCAGGCGAGACGGCGAAGGAGGATCTGGCGATGACCGCGACCACCCGGCCCCGAGCCATGGGGCGGCGCCTCGCCATGGCGCTGGCGCTCGGCCTGTGCGTGGCGGCGACCCCGGCGCCGGGCTCCGCCCCCCGGGCGCAGCCGGCCGAGGCGCCGCGCGTGGGCGAGGCCGCCGTCGCCCAGCTGCGCGCGGCCATCGACGGCCAGCTGAAGGCGTTCCTTGCGGGCGATGTCGAGGCCGCTTTCGGCTTCGCCTCGCCCGACATCCAGGGCCTGTTCGGCTCGGCGGAGAATTTCGGGCGGATGGTGCGGCAGGGCTACCCGATGGTCTGGCGCCCGGGCGAGTGGCGCTTTGGCGAGCTCGCCCCCGAGCTCACCCCCAGCGGCCCGCGCCTGCGCCAGTCGGTGAGCCTGCGCGACGCCTCGGGCGCGCTGTGGATCGCGGACTATTTCATGATGCCGCTCGACGGGGGCTGGCGCATCGACGGCGTCACCCTGCGCAAGCCGGAGGCGACCGGCGTCTGACCGGGGGCGGCCTCCGGCGGCGGGCCTCAGAGCCCGAGCGAGTCCTCGCCGGCGTCGAGCATGATCGGGATCACGATCTCCTCCTCGTCGAAGAGGTGGCGGTCGAGCAGCCGGTCCATGCGCCTGAGCTCCTCGAGCACGTCGGCCACCGGTCGCTTGGGGTCCGAGGGCGCCGCCTGCAGCGCGTTCAGCGCCCCCACCGCGCCCGCCTGGAACCGGTCGAGCGCGTCATGGATCGTGTGGTGGTCGCGGTCGAGGATGTCGAACCCGCGCTGCAGGCCGGGCTGCAGCTTCACCAGGGCGGGGAAGTAGTGCACGTCCTCGATCTGGTGGTGTCCGTGCAGCTGCTGAAGGAAGAAGCCGGCGATGCGCCCGAACTCCTTGCTCCACCGGCTCGAGGTCTTGGCGCCGTCCAGCGCCTCGTCGGTCAGGCGGGTCATCACGGTCATCGCCTCGCGGAACATGGCGTGGCGATCGAGGTAGAATCGCGTGGTCGGCCCGAAGTTGGGGTGATCGCCCCAGATCAGCCGGGGGTAGTCGCCCAGCAGGAAGCGGAGGTCCTCGGGCAGTCCGGGGCGCTGGTCGAGGGCGAGCTCGGGGGAAAGGGGGGCGGTCATCGGCGGCTCCGGCGCTGGTCGAGGGGACCGTAGGCCGGCCGGGGGCGCAGGCCAAGGGACACGGATCGTTTCCATGCCGGCGACGGCAGGGGGCGCGGGCGCCCCCGCCGCCGCCGCCTCAGAGGAAAGCCGCCAGCGCCAGCGCGGTCAGCGGCGCGGCGAGGTCGCCAAACAGGCTCCCCGATCCGGCATAGCCATAGCCCACGTCGAACGCGTCCGGTCGCCAGGCCTGGTAGGCGCCGGAATAGGGCGAGAGGTAGGGGGTGCGGTAGACGCCCGAGCGATAGGTGTCGGCGACCCGCACGCCTCGCGGCCGGGGCGCATAGTCCCAGCCGTAGGGATAGGCGTGCGCGGCCGAGCCGAGTCCGAACAGGGAGGTCACCGGCGCCGGGCGCCAGTCGAACAGGGGCGTCGCCGCGGCCACCCGCCGATCCCAGCGCGCGCCGGGCGTCGGGTTCACCCGCACGCGGCGCGGCTCGCTCCAGCCCGTGACGCGGCGGTCGGGCGCGAACAGCAGGAACGCGCGGTCGCGGCGGAACTCGCGGTCGTGGCGATCGTCGTGGCGCGAGGCCTCGCGCCAGCCGTGGCGATCGTGGCGGTCGTCGCGCCAGTATCCGCCGCGGCGGCCGCGAGGATCGTCATCGCGCCAGCCATAGAGGTCGCCGCGGCGGCGGTCGTCGTCGCGCCAGGCCGCGCGCCGGCCATCATCGTCGCGCCAGGCCGCGCGCCGGCGGTCGTCGTCGCGCCAGGCCGCGCGCCGGTGGTCGTCGTCGCGCCAGGCCACGCGGCGGCGCTCGTCGGCATCCCAGCCCCGGCGCGCCACTTTCGATCGGTCGTCGTCGCGCCAGTCGCGAGCGGCGGGGCGGGGATCGTCGCGATTGCCGTGGCGATACAGCAGGCGCGGATCGTCCTGCCGGCGGTCCTCGCGGCGGGCTTCGCGACGGTCGTCGCGTCGCTCGTCGCGCCAGGCGCGCACGGCCCGACGCTCGGCGCCGCCGTCGCGGCGCGCGGCCGCCGCGCGATCCCGGATCTTGCCGGGCTTGTCGGCCTTGCGCACGTCGCGGCGGGCCTCGCGCTTGCCGCCGGCCGTCTTGCCGGCCTCGCCGCCCTTGCGGCCGGCGCCGGCGTGGCGTTTGCCGCCGCCCTTGCGCTTGGCCTTCTTTGCGCCCTTGCGCTGCTCGCCGGCCTGTTTCTTCTGCGCCTTGTCCTTCTTGCCGGCCACATGGAGCACCTCGGCTCCGGCGGGACCGGAGGCGGGAATCGGGATCGACTGGACTGCGGGCGCCGCGACGGGCGCGAGCAGGGCGCCGGCCGCGACCCCGGCGAGGATGAGAGATCGGATCTTCATGGGTCCGGGCTCCTGCGCTGGTTTCGGGGTCTCTCTCAGGAGTGTCGCGGAACAAGGCGATGGGGCGCCGAAACCCGCGCATTGCCGCGGCCTGGCCCCGAGTTTTCCGCGGACCGGCGCCTGAACCCGTCCGGCGGCTGGCAGGAGGGCCGTTCAGGCGCGCCGACAGGGCCGCGGGGCGGCGGCAGAGGGCGGGCGCCATGCAGAAGGGGCGCCGCGATCCCTCGCGGCGCCCCGTGAAACGCGATCCGGCGAGGCCGGGATCAGTTCTTCGCCTTGTCGACCATCTTGTTGTCGGCGATCCAGGGCATCATGGCGCGCAGACGCTCGCCGACTTCCTCGATCTGGTGGGCGTCGTTGTTGCGGCGGATGGCCTTGAACATCGCCGCGCCGGACTTGTGCTCGCGCATCCACTCCGAGACGAAGCGGCCGTCCTGGATGTCGGTCAGGACCTTCTTCATCCGGGCCTTGGTCTCGTCGTAGGGCAGGATCTGCGGGCCCGAGTGATACTCGCCGAACTCCGCGGTGTTGGAGATCGAGTAGTTCATGTTGGCGATGCCGCCCTCGTAGATCAGGTCCACGATCAGCTTCACCTCGTGGAGGCACTCGAAATAGGCCATCTCGGGGGCGTAGCCGGCCTCGACCAGGGTCTCGAAGCCCATCCGGATCAGCTCGACCAGGCCGCCGCACAGGACCGCCTGCTCGCCGAACAGATCGGTCTCGCACTCTTCCTTGAAGTCGGTCTCGATGATGCCCGACCGGCCGCCGCCGATGCCCGAGCAGTAGGACAGACCGATCTCGAGCGCGCGGCCCGAGGCGTTCTGGTTGACCGCCACCAGGCAGGGGACGCCGCCGCCCTTGAGGAACTCGCCGCGCACGGTGTGGCCGGGGCCCTTGGGGGCCATCATGATCACGTCGACGCCGGGCTTGGGCTCGATCAGGCCGAAGTGCACGTTCAGGCCGTGGGCGAAGGCGATCGCCGCGCCGTCCTTCAGGTTGTCGTGGATGTGCTTGTAGTAGGTCTCGGCCTGCAGCTCGTCGGGCATGGCCATCATGATGACGTCGGCCCACTTGGCCGCCTCGTCGATCGCCTTGACCTCGAGGCCGGCGGCCTCGGCCTTGGCGGCGGACGCCGAGCCGGGACGCAGGGCGACGGCGAGGTTCTTCGCGCCCGAGTCCTTCAGGTTGAGGATATGCGCGTGGCCCTGCGAGCCGTAGCCCACCACGGCCACGTTCAGGTCCTTGATCAGGTTGATGTCGCAGTCGCGATCGTAATAGACGCGCATGGGTCTCCCCTTTGGTGTTCGGGTCCGGTGTTTCGGGCGCTTGCGTTTCGTTGCATTGCGGCGAAGGGCCCTCCGCCGCAATTTCCGTGCGCGGGGTAGACGAGGGGCGCAGCTTTGTCCAGCGGCGCCGGGCAGGATCGGGAAGGCGCCGCGCGGGATTTGCACGCGAAAAGGCCCGCCCCGGGGAGGGGCGGGCCAGCGCGCGGCCGCAGGGCCGCCGGGCTGTCCGGGATCACCCGCGCTCGCGGATCATGATCTCCTGCTCGGCCGAGAGGCCGGTGTCGAGGTCGGGGTCCACCTCTCGCATGCGGTCGAGGTCGCCCTCGGTCATGTAGTCGAGGCGGACTTCGTCGTCCTGCATCGAGACGGCCGACAGCGGCACGAAGTAGTAGGCTTCGTCCAGGCCGAGGAAGTCGCCGCTCTCGATCAGCAGGCGGGCCTCCGCGCCGGAGCGGGAGACGCCCACGACCTCGCCCAGATCCTCGCCGCCCGCGCCGATCACCGAGCGCTGCTCGAGCTCGGACACGCGGATCGCGCGCTCGGGCATCTTCTGACCGGTCTCGTAGGCGTCTGCGGTCACCGCCTCGCGCATGCGGGTCGAGAGATCCTCGCGCAGCTGCGCCTCGTCGGCGGAATCGCGGGCGTCGTACATCTCGCCGCGCTCGCGGTCGAGCACCTCGCGGCTGCCCAGCTCTGCGCGCGCCGGCGTGGAGTCGGTCGCCGAGGCGGCGGGCTCGTCGCGGCCGGCCTGCATGCCGTCGTTGATCGGGTCGGCGTCCTGCGCGAAGGCGGGCCCGGCCAGCGGCAGGGCGATGGCCGCGGCGCCGGCGAGAAGCGTGAAGCGAGTGGTCGGTTTCATGGAGAAAACCTTTCGTGTTCGGCTTGCCGCAGCCGGGCTGCGGCGGCGCCGGGGCGGCCAGGTGTGGCCATGCCTTCCGGCGCGGTCCGCGGCGCCCTGATCTTCGTCGCCGGGCGCCGATCCGACGGGGCGGGCGAACCGCTTCCGTCGCACAGGCCAAGACATCGGGGAGCATGGCGCCCTTCGCGTGACGCTCAGGTGATGGTCTCGCGGAGACTTCGTGCGGATTTCTGGACGGGGCGGCGGCAGGGCAGGGGCGGCGGGGAAGGGGCCGCCAGCGGCTCGGGTCCGCCCCCGCGCCGTCCCGTCGCCTTGCGCGGGGGGGCGCGCGCCGCTACCTCCTCGCGCAACGGGAGAGAGACGGAGACCAACGCCCATGATCGGACGCCTGAACCACGTGGCCATCGCCGTGCCGGACCTCGAGGCCGCCTGCGCGCAGTACCGCACGGCGCTCGGCGCCAACGTCGGCGCGCCGCAGGACGAGCCCGATCACGGCGTCACCGTCGTCTTCATCGAACTGCCCAACACCAAGATCGAGCTGCTCTACCCGCTGGGCGAGAACTCTCCGATTCAGGGCTTTCTCGACAAGAACCCCTCGGGCGGCATCCACCATGTCTGCTACGAGGTCGAGGACATCCTCGCGGCGCGCGATCACCTCCAGGCCTCCGGCGCCCGGGTGCTGGGCGACGGGGAACCCAAGATCGGCGCCCATGGCAAGCCCGTGCTGTTCCTGCATCCCAAGGACTTCAACGGCACACTGACGGAGCTCGAACAGGTTTGACCATCACAGCCGTCATCGTCCTGCTCGCCGTCATCTGGTTCATGACCCTCTACATCTCGCTGCCGATCGGGATGAAGAGCCAGGGGGACGTGGGCGAGGTGGCGCCGGGCACCCCCGCCTCGGCCCCCTCGGACTTCCACCTCAGGCGCAAGCTGAAGTGGGTGACGATCATCGCGACGCCCATCTGGCTGGTCGTCTGCACGGTGATCTGGTTCGTGCCGTGGTCGATGGGCGACGTGGACTTCTTCTCGGGCATCGAGCCCGGCTGGAAGGCCCAGCGCGAAGCCGCCGCCGCCGAGGCCGCCCAGACCGAGTGAGCCGACCGAAGCCGCCCGGGGCGACTGAGCCGACCGAGGCCGATTTCGACAAGGGGCGAGGCGTCGACGCGCCTCGCCCCTTGTGGTTTCCGCCCGACATCCGGCCCCCGTCGCCACCCGCGCCGCCCGCCGGGCGCCCATGGGGCGAAGGGATCGTCCCCCGGAAAGCAGGCCGTCCGCGTGGCGCGACCGACCGGGCCTCAGCTCACCCGGCGCCGCGCGCCGGAGGCGGGGGGATCGTTGGGGGGGCCGGCGAAGCACTGGGCCTTGGCCATCCACGTGGTCGCCGCCGGGCCCGTCACCTTCAGATCCACGTCGGCGATGTTGCGGGTCTGGGCGACCACCTGGCAGAAGCCGACGGCCGGCCCCTCGATCCGCTCGACCTCCGAGGGCTCGTTCCACTCCCAGATCTCGCCCGAGGGGGCGGTCAGGCGGACGTAGGGCTTCGCCTCGGGGACCGGCTCCTTGCGGTTCGCGAAGGTCCAGCCGAAGGTGTTCACGCCCAGCATGGCGATGTTGCGGATATAGTCGCGCTCCTCCCGCTCGGCGCCGAGGATGTCGTAAACCTCCTGGCCGTGGGCCCAGGTCTCCATCAGGCGGGCGGTGATGAAGCTGCGCGCGCTCATGTCCGGGCCCGCCCATTTCAGCCGGGCCTTGGGGTCGGCCGGAGCGAACAGGTCGGCCACCCGCTCGCTGGTCGCGATCCAGGCGTCCAGCAGCGGGCGCCCGCGCAGGCCCTTCAGGTAGCGGTCGGTGTAGGCGATGGTGGTCTCGCCCGCCTCGCGCGCCGCCTTCAGCTCGGCAAACAGCGCCAGCAGCGCCGGCTCGTCGACCAGCGCCAACTCGGCGGCGATGTTGAAGAAATGCAGGTGCTGGATGACCGTGTCGATGGTCCAGCCCTTGAACTGCGTCTGCGTGCGGAAACGGTCGTCGGCCACCCCGTCGAGCAGGGCGTGCAGCCCCCGGCTCTCGGCGCGGAAATCCTCGGCCTGGTCCAGCATCATCGTCCTCCCTCGGCATACTCGCCAGTACGTCGCGCCTTGCAGCGGCGTCGTTTTCGGGGGAGTTTCTGCCATGTCCCGGCCCGGCGCGGAAGTCGTCGGAGGGGACGAGGTCGACGCGGGCCATCCGCGCGACCCTGCGCGAACGACGCGGGAGGAGACGACATGGACGGAGCGGTCAGGGCCGCGCCGGCGGGAATCGACCCCGCCGTGGCGGCGGGCTCGGCGGGGCTGACGGTGGCGGAGCTGTTCGCCCAGCGCGCCCGCCTCGACGCCGGACGCACGGCGCTGGAGGAGGGCGAGCGCAGCTGGACCTACGCCCAGCTCGACGCCCGCGCCTCGCAACTGGCCAATGCGCTCGCCGCGCGCGGGGTGGGGCGGGGCGACCGGGTGGCGATCCTCTCGGAGAACCGGGCCGAGTATGTCGAGCTGCTGCTGGCCTGCGCGCGGCTCGCCTGCATCGCCGCCTGCCAGAACTGGCGCATGGCCGACGGCGAGCTGCGCCACTGCATCGGTCTGGTGGAGCCGGCGCTGATCGTCGCCTCGCCGCGCTTTGCCGAGACCGCGGCCAAGCTCGCCGCCGAGCTGCCGGGCGCGCCCGAGGTGCTGGAGCTGGGGGACCCTTACGAATCCGCGCTCGCCGCGCAGCCCGAGCGGTCCCCCGCCGTGACCCCCCTCCCCGAGGACGGTCTGGTGATCCTCTACACCTCCGGCACCACGGGGCTGCCGAAGGGAGCGCTGATCTCGCAGCGGGCGGAGGTGGCGCGCGCGATGGTGGCGGCCTCGGACCTGCCGACCACGCCCGAGGACGGATTCGTGGCCTGGGCGCCGCTGTTCCACATGGCCTCGACGGATACGTCCCTCGCGACCCTGCTGAACGGGGGCAAGGTTATCGTGATGGACGGCTACGAGCCCGACGCGCTGGCCGAGGTCGTGACGCGCGAGCGGATCGGCCGCCTGACCCTGATGCCGGGCATGATCGGCGGCTTCATCGAGGCGATGAAGCGCGTGGGCAAGCCCGCCCGCGGCGTGAAATACTGCGGCGTGATGGCCGACCTGGTCCCGCGCGAGCAGCTCGTCGAGATCACCACGCTGCTCGACGCCCCCTACCTCAACACCTTCGGCGCGACCGAGACCGGCTCCACCCCCGCCTCCCGCGGCCGCATCCCGGTGGGTCAGGTTCCGGCGCGGCTCGACAAGTCCCAGAACTCCTGGTGCCTGGTGAAGCTGGTGGACGAGGAGGACCGCGAGGTCCCCGACGGCGAGCCCGGAGAGATGTGCGTGCGCGGCCCCACGCTGTTCTCGGGCTACTGGAACAACGCCGAGACCAACGCCAAGGATTTCCGCGGCGGCTGGTTCCACATGGGCGACGTGTTCGCGCGCAACCCCGACGGCACGCTCTCCTTCGTCGACCGGCGCAAGTACCTGATCAAGTCGGGGGGCGAGAACATCTACCCCGCCGAGATCGAGCGGGTGCTGCTCGCCTTCCCCGGCGTGGTCGACGCGATCGTGGTGCGCCGCGAGGACCCGAAATGGGGCGAGGTCCCCGTCGCCTTCGTCGTGCGCCGCAACGAGAGCGTCACCGAGGAGGCCCTCGTCGAGGCCTGCCGGGGCGAGATCGCCCGCTACAAGATCCCCAAGGCCGTGCGCTTTGTCGAGGATGCCGAGCTTCCCCGCTCGGTCACCGGCAAGATCAAGCGCCAGGACCTCGAAGCGCGTCTCAAACAGGAGCGGGCCGGCTGAACGGCTCGCCGCAAAGGAGGAACCATGTCCAAGCTGCTCAAGGAGATGCGGGGCCACGTGATGGTCCTGACGCTCAACCGGCCGGAGAAGAAGAACGCCTTCGACCCCGAGCTTCTGTGCAACCTCGCCGATGCGTTCGCGCAAGCCCGCGACGATGACGGGGTGCGCGCCGTGGTGGTCACGGGCGCGGGCGACACGTTCTGCGCGGGCGCGGATCTCGGCCGGATGATCCCGCTGATCTCCAAGGCCCGGGGGCCGGAGGACGAATACGACGAGCGCTACCTCAAGGATCGCGAGCTGGGCGCCAAGGGCCTGCTGCGGGGCTTCGACGTCGAAAAGCCGGTGATCGCGGCGATCAACGGCCACGCCATCGCGGGGGGCATGGAGCTGGTGCAGGGGACCGACCTGCGGGTCGCCGCCGACACCGCGAAATTCGGCGTGCAGGAGGTGAAGTGGGCGCTGTTCCCCGCCGGCGGATCCTCGGTCCGTCTGCCCGAGCAGCTGCCCTTCGCCCGCGCCATGGAGCTGCTGCTGACCGGCGACCTGATCGACGCGAAGACCGCGATGGACTGGGGGTTCCTCAACCGCGTGGTCGCGCGGGAGCAGGTGCTGGACACCGCGATCGAGCTCGCCGAGAAGATCGCCGCCAACGGTCCGCTGGCGGTGAAGATGATCCGCCGCTCGGCCCGCGCCTGCCTCGGCCGCACCGAGCCCGAGGCGCTGGCCCTTGAGCAGGAGTTCGCCGCGCCCGTGTTCGCCTCCGAGGACGCGCGCGAGGGGCCCAAGGCCTTCCTCGAAAAGCGCAAACCCTCGTTCAAGGGCGCCTGAGGCGACCGCTTCGCGGGGGCGCGTCCCCCACATGAGGCTCGGTCGGCGACGGCCGGGCCTTTTGCGTTTCCGGTCCGCGGACGCGCCTTCGGCGACGCTCTCGCCGCCGGGCCTGAGCCCGGGCGCGCGCAGGGGCCTGCGGCGGGGGAAATCCCTAGGATCCCACGCATTCTCCCCCTTGCGGGCAAGGAAATCTCAACCCCGGCCGAGGTTTGGTGGCCGCGAGCGCGCCGCGTCGGGGCCGGGTCCGCAGGGCCTGCCCGGGGGATGCGGCGCAAGGAGCTCGCGTCCGCGGCCGCCCCCGCCGCTCCCGGCTGCGGAGCCGCGTCATGTGCATGCATCATCCTCGTCCCCTCTCCCATCGAGTGTTCGGGGATCGTTCTGCGCGTCCCGCGCGTCCCGGCGGCGCGCGCCTGCTGCGTCCAGTGATCGCGGCGCTGCTGGTCTTGGCCGCCTCGGTCGAGGCCCTGGCCGGCCCGGTCGAGGACGACTGGTCCGACCTCGCGCTGATCCGCTGCGCCCAGGCGATGATCGAGACGCAGGACGCCGACGAGACCGGGCTTGCGCCTCTCGACCCCCAGGCCGCCTCGCTGATCGACGTCCGCTCGGAAGGGCTGGCGTGGAGCGGCGCGACGGGCGAGGTCCGCCTCGCCCACATGCAGCACGCCGTGGGGGGCGAGGTGTTCACCGGCTGCCGGGTCGCCTTCCGGCCCTCGAGCGACCCGCTGGCGCCGCCCTCGGTCCCGCTTGCGGTCGCGCAGGCCATATCCGCCTTCGAGGCCTGGTTCGCCGAGGCGCAGGCCGAGCACGCCTTCCTCGACATCCACTGCCCCACGGGCCCGCGCAGCTATGCCCGCAAGATCAAGACCCGCGACCTGGTCCCGGCCGAGGTGCAGGTCTCGGTGGTGTTCGAGGTCGGCCCCGCCGGCGACTGGATGTTCTTCGCCGCGGTCGAGGAGCCGCTGGGGCAGGGCGAATGCATGGGGTGAGCGCGCGCCCGAGCCCGCCTCTCGTCCCGCTTCGGGCGCCTGAGCGCGGCCCCGCGGCCTGCTCCCCCCGCGTGCCGTGCCTGGACGGCGGGCGGGGACCGCCGGCGCCGGGCGCCCGCCCGGCCCGCACGTCCGCGGGGCGCGTCGCCCTCGGGCCGGGCCGCGATCGCGCGGCCTCGCGCCGCGCGCGCCGCGGTCCCCGCGTGGGCGATCACGCCGCGCGAGCGGCCCCCGACGCAAGGTTTTCGCTCCATTTTCCCGCCGCGATCCTTGCCGCCGCATTGCACGCGCGCCGCTCCTGCGCTATCCGCCAGAGCGTGAGGGGCCGCGCGCAGGCGGCCCGAGCGCCTCGGAGATCCGGATGACCGATTACGCCGCAGCCCGCGTCGCCATGGTGGACAACCAGGTCCGTCCCTCGGACGTGACCTCCTACCCGATCATCGACGCGATGCTCGCCGTCCCGCGCGAGGCCTACACGCCAGGCCCCCTGCGCGAGGTCGCCTATGCCGGCGAGCATCTGCCGCTGGCGCGGAACCGGGTGATCCTCGATCCGCGCACCTTCGCCAAGATGCTCGAGGCCTCCGACATCGGCCCCGACGACCTGGCGCTGGATCTGGGCTGCGGTCTTGGCTACTCGACCGCCGTTCTGGCCCGCCTCGCCGCCGCCGTCATCGCTGTCGAGAGCGACCCCGACATGGCCCGCGCCGCGCGCGCCGCGCTCGAGGATCACGAGGTCGACAACGCCGAGGTGATCGAGGGCGAGATGGCCGCCGGCGCCCCCGACCACGCGCCCTACAACGTGATCTTCGTGCAGGGCGGGGTCGAGGACGTGCCCCAGGCGCTGCTCGACCAGCTTCGCGAGGGCGGGCGCCTGGTGGCGATCCGTATGAACGGCGCCTACGGCCGCTGCGAGGTGTTCACCCGCGCCGCCGCCGGCGTCTCCTCCTGGCGGGCGTTCGACGCGGCCGCGCCGGTGCTGGACGGCTTCGAGAAGGCCGCCGCCTTCGAATTCTGAGGCGTCCGGGCCGCCGGCCCGTGAGTCTCTCGCGCCCCCCGCGCGGCGCCTGTCCCGGCGCCGGGACGGGGCCTTGCGCCCGACCGTCCCCCGGGGTCCCCGGCTTGCCGTCCGCGGCCCGTCGCCGCTGCCTCCGCGGCGGCGGTGAGTCCGCACGGTCACGTCCGCGCGCGGCGCGTCCGCTGACGCGCGGTTTCGCTTTTCGGCCGCAATTCCCTCCGCTAGGGTCCGCCCCGAGGAGCCGGGTCGGCCCGCACCGCGCCCGGCCTGGTCGAAAACGGGCAGAACAACGGCGGGAATACAGGCGATGACGAGCAAACCCCTGGGCCTTGCGACCGCGCTATGCGCGTTGCTGGCCCTGGCCGGGCCTTCGCAGGCCGAGACCCTGGCCGACGCCATGGCCAAGGCCTATGCGAACCATCCCGGCCTTGCGGCCCAGCGCGCAGCGCTGCGCGGCCTCGACGAGGCCGAATACCAGGCGCGCGCCCAGGCCTATGGCACGGTCAACCTGCAGGCCGACTACGGCTGGCAGAACGCCGACACGCGCCGTTCGCTGGCGGGGTCGCGGTCGCGCGACGACGTGGATCCCTTCGACCTGGGGCTGCAGGGCTCGATCCCGATCTACTCGGGCGGGCAGATCGAGAACAGCTCCGACGCGGCGCTGCAGGCGGTGCGCTCGGGGCGATCCACGCTGACCTCGGCCGAGCAGAACGTGCTGCTGGCCGCGGTCACCGCCTTTGAGGACGTGCGCCGCGACATCGCGCTGGTCGAGGTCGCCCGCTCCAACGTCCGGGTCATCGGCGAGCAGCTCAAGGCCGCGCAGGACCGGTTCGAGGTCGGCGAGGTCACCCGCACCGACGTCGCCCAGGCCGAGTCGCGCCTGGCGGCCTCGCGCTCGACGCTCGCCGCGATCGTCGGGCAGCTGGCGCGGTCGCGCCAGTCCTACCTCGCCGCCGTGGGCGAGTCGGCCCAGGACCTCGAGAACCCGCCCCCGCTGCCTCCGCTGCCCGAGAGCGAGCTCGCCGCCCAAGCGCTGGCCGAGGCGCAGCACCCCGACCTGGTCGCCGCCCGCTTCGACGCGCGCCAGGCCGAGGCCCAGGTCAAGGTCGCCATCGGCCGGCAGCTGCCGCAGGTGTCGGTCAACGGCGCGGCCGGCTATTCCGATGACTCGGTGTTCATCGACGATGTGGCCTCGGCCACGGATTCGAACGCGGTCTCGGTGGGCGTGACCGCCTCGATGCCGCTGTGGACGGGCGGGCGCAACGCCTCGGCCGTGCGCCAGGCGCAGTCGACGTTCGCGCGCTCGATGGCGCTGATCCAGGACACCGGGCGGATCGTGCGCCAGACGGTGGCGAACTCCTGGTCCGGACTCGACGTGGCGCGCGCCTCGATCACCGCCGCCCGCCAGCAGATCCGAGCCGCGCAGATCGCCTTCGACGGCGTGCGCGAGGAGGCGACCCTGGGCGCGCGCACCACGCTCGACGTGCTGGACGCCGAGCAGGAGCTGGCCTCGGCCCGCGCCGATCTGATCTCGGCCCTGCGCGACGAGTATGTGGCGGGCTACAACCTGCTGGCCTCGGTCGGGGCGCTGACGGTGACCCATCTGGGCCTCGACGTGACGCCCTACGATCCCGACGCCTACCGGACCGGGGTGATGAACGAGGATCGCTACGGCTACCCCAAGGGCGAAGAGACCCGCTGGGCCACGCCGTATCGTCCGTAAGCCGATGGTCGGCGGGGAGAGTTCGATGAGCGGCGCAGGCGGTGACGACGGTCTGGGCGACACGGTTCGCCGGACCCTGGCCGAGGAAGAGGACGGCGCCGGCGTGCTGCTGCTGACGCCGGAGATGCAGGGCCAGGGCGGCGGGCAGGGCCGGGGGGGCGGCGCGTTCGGCGCGCCGCTGCCGACCTCGCTGCCGCCGGCCGAGGACGAGGAGCCGGCGCTGCTGCTGACCGAGCGGATCGACGGAGGCTGGGAGGCCCCCGCCGCCCCCGCCTGGAGCCCCGCCCCCGCCTGGAGCCCCGCGCCCGATGAGCGGGAGGACGACGCGGTCCAGCCCGAGGCGCCCCGGCAGACCAGCTTCCGGCGCACCGGCCCGCAGGCGACCGGCTTCTCGCAGGCCTCTCAGCCGCCGGGCGTCCACGCCGATCCCGACGCCCCCGCCTTCGCGAGGCGCCCCGAGACGCCCGGATTCGAGCCCGAGCCGGAGCTGGAGCCGGAACAGTCCGGATTCGCGCCCGAGCCGCAGTCCGGCGGCTTCGCGCCTGAACCGCGGTTCGACGCGCCCTCGGGCGATCATCCGCCCGAGCCTTCGGCCTGGTCGCCGCCTCCCGAGAGCGAGGCGCCGACCTCCTTCGCCCAGCCCCCCGCCTGGGGTCCCGCGCCCGAACCGGCGACGCCGGTCGAGCCCGCCTGGCGGGATGAGGGCGCCTCGCCGCCGTTCCCGGGCGAGCCCGCCCAGCCGGCCTTCCAGCCTGACGAGGTCGCGCCCGACCCGATCGACCCCGACCCCGTCGCGGAGGCGCCCTGGGCCCCGGCCGAGCCCGAGGCCGCCCCGCCGGCCTTCGCTCCCCGGCCCGAGACGCTGCGCCCCGCCGCGGCGGATCCCGAGGTGGAGCGCGTGCGCACCGGCGCCTCGGCCCGCGAGATGCGCGAGGCGTTCTCCGGCGCCACCCCCGGCCCGCGGGCCGCGACCGGCCTGCCGCGCAGCCGCGACGAACTGGTCGAGATCGTGAGCCAGTCGATCCGCGAGGAGCTTGCGGGCCCGCTGGGCGAGCGCATCTCGGCCAACATCCGCGCGCTCGTCGAGCGCGAGGTGCATCGCGCCCTGGCCGAGCGGGACCGCAACGGCGAGTCCTGACCCCGGCGCGCAGGCCCCGCGGGGAAGGCGTGACCGCGACAGCGTCAGCATGAACGAGGGGCCCCCGGCGCAAACCGGGGGCACCTCGCCCTTTGCGGCAGGATCATCGCCGGGCGCGGCCGCGGCATGGAAACGAAACGGCCGCGCCCGGGGGCGCGGCCGTTCGAGGTTCCCGCGAGCGCGGCTGCGATCAGGCGGCGAGCGCGGCTTCGATCAGGCGGCGAGCGCCAGGACCTCGGGCGTGCGCAGGGTCTCGACCAGCTCGGTGCGGCCAGGGCCGAAACCGTTGAAGCGGGTGGCGGTGGCGGTGCCGTAGGCGCCCAGGCCCTCGAAGATCACGAAGTCGCCCTCGGCCAGCGCCGCGGGCAGGTCGTTGTCGCCGGGCATCCGGTCGACCGAGTCGCAGGTCGGACCGAAGATCACGCAGGGACGCTGCGCGCCCTCGATCGCCGAGCCGTCCTCGCGGCAGGCGCGCATCACCGGCACGGTGCCGGTCAGCGGGGCCTCGGCCAGACCGCCGTAGACGCCGTCGTTGAGGAACACCGCGCCGTCCTCGCGGACCAGCTTCACGCGGGTGACCAGCGCCATCGAGTTGGCGATCATGCCGCGGCCGGGCTCGCACACCAGCGCGGGGTGATCCTCGCCGAAGGCCGCCACGGCCGCGGCCTTGATCGCGGCGAAGTAGACGGGCAGGGCGGGGGCGCCCTCGGACTTGCCGCCCGGGAAGCCGCCGCCGACGTTGAGGCGGGCGCATCGAACCCCGGCCCCGCGCGCGATGCGGCCGGCCGCCTCGATGTAGGAGACGTAGGCCTCGGTCGACTTGCACTGGGTGCCCGGGTGGAAGGTCAGCGAGGTGACGAACCCGGCCTCGGCCGCGCGGGCCATCAGGCCGACGGCATAATCCTCGGTGGCGCCGAACTTGGTGCCGAAGTCATAGGCGCCGCCCTTCACGGGCATGCGGAAGCGGATCGAGAGCTCGATCTTCGCGGGATCGGCCTCGGCCGAGAACACCTCGATCATCTTCTCGAGCTCGGCGCGGTTGTCGACCGAGTAGGTGCGCACGTCGTGCGAGAGCGCGAAGCGCAGCTCGGCGCGCGACTTGATCGGGTTGTGGTAATGCAGCGCGGCCTCGGGGCAGAGGCGGCGCAGCATCTCGATCTCCTCGGGGGAGGCGACGTCGAAGCCGCGCACGCCGGCGGCGATCAGGCCCAGCAGCACCGCGGGGGCGGGGTTGGCCTTCACCGCGTAGGTCACGAAGCCGGGAAACCCGTCCAGGAAGGCCCTCGCGCCCGCGGTCACCGCCGAGGGAGAGAGGAAGAACACCGGCTCGTCCGGCTGCTCGGAAGCGATGAAGGCTTCCAGGGAGGACCAGATGGGGGCGGCCTGGGACATGCGCGGCGGTTCCTTCTGCAGCGCTGAGAGGTGGGTCGGTCGGATCGCTCCGTTGCCGTTGGTTCCGGGTATTGAGGATGCGGGATATGCGGTCGAAATCGACCTGACTAAATGCGCATAGTGATGTATTTTGCCGACGATCCGCCATTTCAGACGGCAATATGACACATGACCGAGTCGCTGGACGATACCGACCGCGCCCTGCTGGGTCTGCTGGCGCGCAACGCCCGCTCTCCGGCCACCGAGCTGGCGCGCAAGCTGAACCTCGCGCGGACCACCGTGCAGGCCCGCATCGAGAAACTGGAGCGCGCGGGCGTGATCCGCGGCTACACCGTGCGCACCGAGACCGGGCCCGGCGCGGTGATCCGCGCCTACGTCCTGGTGCAGGTCGAGCCGAGATACGCAGGCCCCGTCGCCTCGACCATCGGCCGGATGAAGGAGGTCGAGAGCCTGCACACCACCTCCGGCCGCTTCGACCTGGCCGCCCAGGTGGGGGCGCCCGACACCGCCCGGCTCGACTCGGCCCTCGACCGGATCGCGATGATCGAGGGGGTGCGCGGGATCGAGACGCTGGTGCAGCTGACCACCAAGGTCGACCGGCGCTGGTAGGCATCGGGGGACCCGCCGCGATCCGCCGCTCGCGAGGCGTCACCTTTGGGTGAAATATCGAAACGAACCGTCCGCCTTCCGCGATCAACCCATATGCATGGACCGGAGGTCGCCCGACGCGCGGGCGACCCGACGCCCCTCCGGATCGACGCGGACGCGAGACCGGGCCAGGAGACGAGCATGCAGCACGACGCAGCCGGCCATCCGATCTCGCTCGAGGATCCGCGGGCCGCGACCCTGTGGAACCAGACCGTGACGGCGTTCCTGGCGCATTCGGCGGCCACGCCGCTGCGGCTGGGCGAGACGCTGGCCCTCGCGCCCGGCTTTGCGCTCGGTCATGCGGCCCAGGGGCTGTTCCTGTCGCTGCTGGGGCGGCGCGAGCTCGATCCCGCCATCGACGCGGCGCTGGCCGCCGCGCGCGCCGCCGCCGATCAGGGCGGAGCCGACGCGCGCGAGCGCGAGTATGTGGCGGCGCTGGCCGAGCATCGCGCCGGGCGCGCCTTCGCCGCCTCGGACCGGCTCGAGCGGATCGTGTCCCGCCACCCCGGAGATTCGCTTGCCGCCAAGCTCGCTCAGGCGATCCGCTTCATGCTGGGCGACGCGGCCGGGATGCGGGCGGCGGCCGACCGCATGGTCCAGCCCCACGCCGGGTTCGGGCGCGATCATCCCCATCTTGGCTACATGCTGGGTCAGCGGGCCTTCGCGCTGGAAGAGACGGGCGACTACGCCCTGGCCGAGGCCGACGGCCGCGCGGGGCTGGAGCTTGCGCCAGACGACGTCTGGGGGCTGCACGCGGTGGCCCATGTGATGGACATGACCGGCCGGGCGGACGCGGGCGTGCGCTGGCTGGCGGGCAAGTCGCGCCACTGGGCGCATTGCAACAATTTCGGCTGTCACGTCTGGTGGCACCTGGCGCTGTTCCACCTCGACCGCGGCAACCTGGGCGCGGCGCTGGCGCTCTACGACCGCAAGGTGCGCCCCGAGCCCACCGACGACTACCGCGACATCGCCAACGCCGCCTCGCTGCTGCTGCGGCTGGAGCTGGAGGGGACCGACGTGGGCGGGCGATGGGAGGAGCTGGGCGCGCTCTGCGCCGCGCGCACCGAGGACGGCTGCGTGGTCTTCGCCGACCTGCACTACCTGATGGCCCTGAACCGCACGGGGCGCGAGCCCGAGGCCGCGGCCCTGACCGCGCGGATCGCGCGCGACGCGCAGGGGCTCGACCACGACCAGCACGAGGTCTGCGCGGTGGCGGGGCTTCCCGCCGCGCGCGGGCTGAACGCCTTCCGCGCCGGCCGCTGGGCCGAGGCGCACCGGGCGCTGGCGCTGGCGCTGCCCCAGCTCCACCGGGTCGGGGGCAGCCACGCCCAGCGCGACCTGTTCGAACGGATGACCATCGACGCCGCCCTGCGCGCGGGCGACGTGCGCGCGGCCGAGGCCTCGCTCGCCGCCCGCTGCGCCCGCCGCGGGGCCGAGGACGGCTATGCCGCCCGCCGCCGCGCCGCCATCGCCGAGCGGGCGGGCGCCCTGCGCGCCGCCGCGCTCGCCGCCGAGTAACGGAGACCGCATGACGGCGACCGCCGCACCCCCCGCCGCCGCAGCCCCTCCCATGGCGCCCGCAAAGAAGCCCCGCGACATGCGGCTGGACTTCTTCCGGGGGCTGGCGATGTTCATCATCCTGCTGGCCCACACGCCCTTCGATCCGTGGACGCTGTGGATTCCGGCGCGGTTCGGGTTCTCGGACGCGACCGAGATTTTCGTGTTCTGCTCGGGCATGGCCTCGTCGCTGGCCTTCGGGGCGGCCTACCGCGATCACGGCTGGCCGATGGGCACGGCGCGGATCGGGTTCCGGGTCTGGCAGGTCTACTGGGCGCATGTCGGGCTGCTGCTGGTTGTGGCGCTGCTGCTGTGGACGCTGGACGCGCAGGGCTGGGGCGAGGCGGGGACGCGTTACATCGCCCGCGTGCCGATCGTGCCGCTGTTCGAGGACACCGGCCCGGCGCTGGCGGGGCTGTTCACGCTGACCTGGGTGCCCAACTACTTCGACATCCTGCCGATGTACCTGGTGATCCTGGCCCTGGTGCCGGCGGTGATGGCCGCCCATCGCGCGGGCGGGACGCCGGCCGCCGCGGCGCTGGTGGGGGGGCTGTGGCTGGCCGCGCAGTTCGGGCTGACGGATCTGCCCTCGCGCCCCTGGGCGCCGGAGATCCCGTGGTTCTTCAACCCGTTCGGCTGGGCGCTGGTGTTCTTCTCGGGCTTCTTCCTCGGGATGCGCTGGATCCCGGTTCCGCCCCGCAGCCGGGCGCTGCTGGTGCTGGCGCTGGCGGTGGTGTTGATCTCGATCCCCTTCGCGTGGTTCCGCATCCACGACGGGCAGTGGCTGCCGCAGGGCTGGCTGCTGCATGACTGGATCGCGGCCGTCCGCGCCGCGACCGAGCCGCTGTGGCGCAAGACCGAGATGGGCCTGTTCCGCTGGCTGCATTTCCTGGCGCTGGCCTACCTCGCCTGGATGATCGTGGGCCCCCGCGGTCACCGCCTGGTCGAGCCGCTGCGCCTGCCGGGGCGGCCCTCGGGCCGCTGGCTGGCGGCGGCGGCGACGGTGCTGGTCGTGACGCTGCCCTGGGCCTGGGTCGCCGACATTCAGGCCTACGCCCCCGCGCTCGACGCCTGGCTGAGCGAGCTGATGGGCCCGCGGGCCGAGGCCGCGCTGGGCTTCGACCTGTTCATCCCCGGCGAGCGTCTGAACATGACCTCCTTCGCGGCCTTCCTGGCGCTTGTCGTGCTGGGCTGGGCGGCGCTGGGGCCGGGCGGGCGCGCCTGGATCGAGACCACAGGCTGGGCCCGTTTCGTGCCGGTGGTGCGCAAGGTGGGCACCCAGTCGCTGGCGGTGTTCCTGGTCTCGATGGTGCTGGCCCAGGCGATCGGGGCGGCGCTGGACGTTGCGGGGCGCGACGGGATCACGGTGGCCCTCGGCAACCTTACGGGCTTTGGCTCGCTGATCCTGACCGCCTACGTGACCGGCTTCTTCAAGTCGCAGCCCTGGCGGCGTCCCGCGCCGGCGTCGGCCTCGGCCTCGGCCCGCCCGGCGCCTGCGACGGCCTCGAGCCGCGCCGCCGCCGCCTCGCCGGCGGAGTGACGCGGGTGGCCGGCCTCGCCTCCGCGCGCCGCCGCGCTACCATGGGTAACGGCGGGTATGCGCCCGCCGTCGCCCGCGCCCAGCGGTCCGCCGCCGCCCGCGCCTCGTGTCCAGCCGCCCGCCCCCGACCCGGCCGCCCGGCCGCCGAAAGCCAGACGAGCGACCCATGACCTACGCCCCCAACGAGGCCTTCCTTCCCCTGACGCCCGAGACCGGCGACGACCGTCCCATCGTCGTCGCCCAGCTTGGCCAGACGCTGGACGGCCGCATCGCCACGGTCACCGGCGCGTCGAAATACATCAACGGCGAGATGGCGCTGGATCACCTCCACCGCCTGCGGGCCCATGTCGACGCGGTGGTGGTGGGGGTCGGCACCGTGGCCGCCGACAACCCCCGCCTGACCGTGCGCCGCTGCGAGGGGCGCCATCCGGTGCGGGTGGTGGTCGACCCCTCGGGCCGGCTGCCGCGCGGCTGGGGCGGGCTGAGCGACGGCGCCTCCCCGGTCCTGGTCGTCACCCGAGAGGAGGCCGAGGCGCCGCCGGGCGTCGAGGCGATCCGCTTGCCCTGCGCCGAGGGCGGCTTTGCTCCGGGCGAGATCGTCGCGGCCCTGCACGCCCGCGGCCTCCGCCGGATCCTGGTCGAGGGGGGCGCGGACACGCTGGCCCGCTTCCTCGACGCGGGCGCGGTGGACCTGCTGCACATCCTGGTGGCGCCGATGATCCTGGGCTCGGGCAAGGAGGGCTTCCGCCTGAACCCGATCGAGAGCCTGGACCAGGCCCTGCGCCCCGAGACCCGGGTGCATGTGTTCGGCGACGGCGACGTGCTGTTCACCTGCGACCTGCGCCGGAGCTGGAGCCGGGCATGAGCGTCGCGGCCGCCCCCGTCTATCCGCGGATCCAGCGGGCGCTGCACTGGCTGGTGGCGCTGTGCGTGCTCGCGCTGCTGCCGCTGGGCTTCTACATCGAGGGCTACGAGCCCGAGGCGGTCGAGGCCGCCAACGCCGCGCTGGGACCGGGCGGCTTCGACCTGCTCTATGCGCTGCACAAGTCCTTCGGCCTGACCGTCCTGGGGCTGATGATCCTGCGCGTGGTGGCCCGCGCCGCGATGGGCGAGCCCGCCTACCGGACCCCCTTGCCGCGGCCGCTGCGCATCGCCTCGCACACGGTGCACATGGCGCTCTATGCGTTGCTGATCGCCACGCCGGTGGTGGGCTGGGTCGGGGTCAGCGCCTATCCCGCGCCGGCCGATTTCTGGTTCCTCGCCGATCTGGCGCTGCCCATCGGCGCCAACCGCGAGCTGTCCGAGACGCTGCTCGGCGACGTGCACGGCCCGCTTGCCATCCTGTTGATGTTCCTGGCGCTGGCCCATGTCCTCGCCGCGCTGAAGCACCGCTTCATCGACCGCGACGAGGTGATGGGGCGGATGACCGGGCGCGGATGACCGGGCGCGAGTGATCGGGCGCGGATGACCGGGCGCCGCCGGGCGGGCGCCGAGCGGGGCCGCCGCCCGCTCAGCCCTCGGGCGGCAGGGCCAGCAGATCGAGGTGGCCGATCTCGACCCGCGTCGCGGCCCGGCGGCCGGCCCGCCACTCGGCCATCTGGCGCCCGGGCAGGGCTGCGGTTTCGGCCACGGCCTCGGCCGCGCCCTCGGCGAGCGCCCGGATCAGGGCGCCGTCGCCCGCCCCCAGCCGCCAGGCGCTGTCGGCGAGCCGCACCTTCCAGCCCCGTTGCGCCAGCATCCCCGCCAGCGTCGCCCCCGCCTGAGGGCCCAGCGAGGGCCCGAACCCCTTGTCGCCGGCCTGGTGGCGCAGGAAGGCCGCCAGCGCCTGCGCCTCGTGCGGGGGGGCGGGGGACCAGGTCTCGCGCCCGTCGTAGCTGAGCGCGGCATAGACCGCGACGTCGGGCGCGAGCGCCTGCGCGAAGCGGCCCAGCCACTCGACCGAGACCAGGTCGAAGAGCGCCGAGGCCGTGACCACCCGAGCGCCGGCCACCGCCGCCTCGGGCCCCGCGGCGAGGTTGGCCGCGCGCACCCGCGCGCCGGTGCGCGCGGCGGCCTCCTCCAGCAGGGCGGCGTCATTGTCGAGCAGCGTCCACTCCAGCGCCGGCGCATAGGGGGCGAGCGCGCGCAGCGTCGCGCCGGTGCCGCAGCCGAGGTCGGTGGTGGGCAGGGCGCGCCCGCCGGACCACTCGGCGAGCTCGGCCAGCAGGCCGCGATCGCGGGCGGCCGCGTCGGCGGGCTCGCGCAGGGCGAGCCAGCTTGAGGCGAAGCTCATTGGCCCGCCGCCGCTTCGCGCAGCGCCTCGGCGGCGATCCGCGCCGCATCCTCCCAGCGCGGGGCGCGGGCGGCGCGGGCGAGCGAGGCGGCCGACATCCGCTCGCGCTCGTCCGCGTCGTCGAGCAGCCGGGCGATCGCCTCGGCCCAGGCGGCGGGGTCGCCGGGGGGCAGCAGCAGGGCGGCCCCGTCGGCGGCCTCGGGCAGGGCGCCCGCGTCGGCGGCCAGCACCGGCAGGCCGCGGGCCATCGCCTCGAGCACAACCATCCCGTAGCCCTCGTGGCGCGAGGGCAGGCAGAACAGGTCGGCCTCGGCATAGAGCTGTTCGATCTGGGCGCGCCGCAGGGCGCCGGGCAGGGCGATGCGGTCGTCGAGCCCTTCCTCGACCAGCACCCGTTCCAGCCGCTCGGCGGCCTCCGTGTCGCGGGTGACGTCGCCCGCGATCAGGCAGCGCCAGTCGCGGTCGCGAAGCTGGGCGAGCGCCGCGACCAGCGTCGGCCAGTCCTTGCGCGCGCTCAGCGTGCCCACGCCCAGCAGCAGCGGGGGGGCGCCGCGGCGGGGCGCGGGCTCGGCCGGGATCAGGCCCGGAACGGCGACGCGGATGCGGGCCGGGTCCACCCCCAACTCCCCGGCCAGCGCCGCAGCCGTCACGCGCGAGGTCGTCAGCACCGAGCGCGCCGCCCGCAGCGCCGCGCCCTCGGTTTCGAGCATCGCGCGGGCGCGCTCGGGCGGCAGGCCGGTCTCGTGGCCCAGCGGGTGATGGCACAGGATCACCAGCCGCTCGGCGAGACCCTCGGGCCAGCGCTCTGGCGAGAGCGCGCCCATCGCCAGCCCGTCGGCGAGGATCGGCCCGCGGGAGGTGGCGAGCGCCGCGGCAAGCGTGGCGCGGGCGGCCGCGGCTTCGTCGAGCGTCGGCTCGGGGAAGCCGCCGGGCAGGGGCAGGCGGCTCAGCTCGAGCCCCGCCGCAGGTCCGGCCGCGATCAGGCGTCGGTCGTACTCGTAGCCCCCGGTGGGGGTGTCGAGGTCGCCCGGGATCGCGAAGCCGACCCGCAGCAGGCCGCCCGCGCCGCTCACGGGGCGGCCTCGTACCAGGCGCGGGCGACGTGGCTTTCGTTAAGGGTGACGCGGATCCGCTCGATCCCGTCCGAGCCCACCCCCAGCTCCCCGGCGCGCGCGGCGGCCGAGAGCTGGTCGTGGACGTGTTTGGCCAGCCACTCGGTGGTGGTCAGCTCGCCGGGGAAGGTGGCGTCGAGGTTGGCGTAGTTCAGCGGCTTCAGCGCGGCCTTGAGCGCCTCGTGCGCGCGGCCGATGTCGACCACGATCCGCTCGGCCCCCAGCGTGGCGCGGAAGAAGGCCACGTCCACCACGTAGGTGGCGCCGTGCAGGCCCTGGGCGGGGCCGAACACCTCGCCGGGCAGCGAGTGGGCCAGCATCACATGGTCTCGGACCTCGACGGCGTACATGGAGCTCTCCGGATCGGGGATGGGACAGGGCGGACGCCGGCGCAGCATCGTCGGGCGGCGGCGAAGGTCAAGCGGTGCAGGGTCACGATGGCGGAAGAAGGGCGGGGGGCAAGAACGGCGGAGGAGGAACGCCGGGGCGGAAAACGGGCTGGGGAAGAAGGGGCGAAGGCGTCAGGGATAGCGCACCAGCGTCGCGATCCCTTCGGCCTCGCGCGCCAGCAGGGCGGGCAGGCGGGCGGGGAGGTCGGCGAAGGCGACCTCGGTCGAGATCAGCGCGTCGAGCGCGTCATCCTCGGCCAGCAGCCGCAGCGCCGCCTCCATGCGCCGGGCGTAGTCCCAGCGTGGCGCGCGGGCCGGCGGCAGGCGGCCCACCTGGCTCGAGACGATCGACAGGCGGCGGGAATGGAAGGCGCCCCCCAGCGGCACCGGCGTCTCGCCGGCGCCGTGCCAGCTCGCCTCGACCAGCCGACCCTCGGGCCCCAGCGTTCCCAGGGCGGTCGCCAGCCCTCCGGCGGAGGCCGAGGTGTGGATCGCCACGTCGCAGGCGCCCCCCTCGAACCCTGCGAAGGGGGCGGGGAACTCACCCGGCGATGACGTGAACTTGACGCCGAGTCGCGCGGCCGCCGCTTGGCGGGACGCCATCCTGTCGCACAGGATGACCTCGGTGCCCGGGATCCGCGCGCAGAGCCGCGCCACGAGGCAGCCGACCAGCCCCGCGCCGATCACCGCCACGCGGTCGCCGGGGCCGACGCCGGCGTCCCAGGTCACGTTGAGCGCCGTCTCCATGTTGGCGGCGAGCGCGGCGCGCGCGGGGGGCAGCCCCTCGGGCAGCGGCGTCAGGGCCGAGAGAGGGAGGCGGAAGCGCGCCTGATGGGGATGCAGAGCGAAGACCAGCCGGCCGCGCCAGTCGGGCGGGCCGTCCTCGACCCGGGCGACGGCGCAGTAGCCGTATTTCACCGGAAAGGGGAACTCGCCCGTCTGGAACGGGGCGCGCATGCGGGCGCGCTCGGTTTCCGGCACGCGGCCCTCGAAGACCAGCCGCTCGGTCCCGCGCGAGAGGGCCGAGACCTCCATGCGCAGCAGCGCCTCGCCCTCGCCCAGCGGCGCCTCGCGAAGCTCCGCCCGGCCGGGGGCCACGTAAACCAGGGCCGGCGCAGTTTCGGGCCCCGTCGCCGTCTCGTGATCGGAATTCGACTCCACGGGCTTCTGTTTCCGGCTAGGTGTGCGGGAGTCGCGAGAAAACCCGCCCCGCGCCGCACATGCAAGGGATCCGCATGAGCCAGACCGACGCCCCCCCGCCGACGACCGGCCCCCAGCCCGGCGCGGCGCCGGCCCTCACGCCCGCCGGCCTGCAGCGCAGCGGCGCGCTGACCCGGCGGCGCGCGCTGATGGCGGGCGCGAACCTCGTCTCGCTGGCCGCGGTGATCTGGGGGGCGACGCAGGTGTTCGGCGCCGGGGGGTGGAGCGCGACGGACCTCGTGATCCTCGCGTGCATCGCGCTGGGCGCGCCGTGGACGCTGATGGGCGCCTGGAACGCGGTGATCGGGCTGTGGCTGCTGCACGGCGTGCGGAACGGGATGGCGCGGGCGGCGCCGCATCTCGACGTCGATCAGACCCAGCCGATCCGGCTGCGCACCGCGGTCGTCATGACCCTACGCAACGAGGCCCCCGACCGCGCGCTGGCGCGGCTCGCCGAAATCCGCCGCTCGCTCGACGCCACGGGCGAGGGGCACGCCTACGACCTTTACGTCCTTTCGGACACCTCCGACCCCGGGATCGCCGAGGCCGAGGAGGCCGCCATGGCCCGCTGGCGCCCGCGGCTGGGCGGCGCGACCTACCGCCGGCGCACCCGCAACGACGCCTGGAAGGCGGGCAACATCCGCGACTTCCTGCGGCGTTGGGGCAAGGGGTACGAGCTGTTCCTGCCGCTCGACTCCGACAGCCTGATGGCGGGCGAGGCGATCCTGCGCATGACCCGCATCATGCAGAGCCATCCGCGCATCGGCATCCTGCAGAGCCTGGTGGTGGGCACGCCCTCGCAGTCGGCCTTCGCGCGGATCTTCCAGTTCGGCATGCGCCACGGCATGCGCAGCTTCACCATCGGCGCGGCCTGGTGGCATGGCGACTGCGGGCCGTTCTGGGGCCACAATGCGCTGGTGCGCGTGGCCCCGTTCCGCGCCCGCTGCGCCATGCCGCGCCTGCCGGGCAAGCCGCCGCTGGGGGGCTGGATCCTGAGCCACGACCAGGTCGAGGCCGCCCTGATGCGCCGCGCGGGCTACGAGGTCCGCGTGATCCCCGTCGAGGGCCCGAGCTGGGAGGACAATCCCCCCACGCTGCTCGACTTCACGCGGCGCGACCTGCGCTGGTGCCAGGGCAACATGCAGTATCTCAAGCTGCTGGCCCTGCCGGGGCTGAAGCCGATGAGCCGCTTCCAGATCTTCGCCGCCATCATGATGTATTTCGGCGCGCCCGCCTGGATGCTGATGACGCTGGCCGCCGCCGCCAAGATCGTGCTGGGCGAGGCGAACGACGTGAACCTCGCCTTCGGTCTGGCGATGTTCCTCGTGATGTTCGCCATGTCCCTGGTCCCCAAGGTCGCCGGCTGGATCGACGTGGCCCTGACGCCCGGCGGCGTGCGCGCCTACGGCGGCGCGCCGCGCTTCCTGGCGGGCGCGCTGATCGAGACCGTGTTCTCGATCCTCCTCGCCCCAGCGGCGGCGCTGCGGGTGACGATCTTCCTCATCGGCCTCGCGTTCGGCCGCACGGTGACCTGGACCGGGCAGGAGCGGGACGTGCACGCCCTGACGCCGGGCGACGCGATCCGGGGCCTGTGGCCGCAGACCCTGTTCGGCGCCGCGCTGACCGCGCTGATCGCCGCGACCGTGCCCGGCGCGCTGCCCTGGGCGGCCCCGGTGCTCGCCGGCCTGACCCTCTCGATCCCTTTCGCGCTGCTCACCGCCTCGCCCGCCCTGGGCCGCGCGATGGCGCGCGCCGGGCTCTGCGCCGTGCCCGAGGAGGCGAGTCGCCCCGATACGCTCCGCGCGCTGAGCGATGCGGCCCCCGTCGAGCGGACCCGCCCCGCGGTCGCCGCCGCCTGAGCCTGCTGCATCGCGGCGACGGATTGCACGGGGGCGCCCGTGGGCGCCGGTTCCATGCACGACCCTTGCGCGAAATCGCCCCGCCGCGGGAGGCTGTTGCGAATTTTCATGCGCGCGCGAACGAATATTGACGGCGCGCCCCGCGAGATGGTCGAGTATCGATAACTTCCCTTCGCTTGCCCGACCATGGAGTGGCCGATGATCGAGCTTCCCTACCTGCTGTTCCTGGGCGACGCGCCCGATCCCCTCGCCGCCAAGGTTGCGCAGGGGATCAAGGACTGGAACCCCGACGCCGCCGTCGGCCAGCTCCGCCTCGAGGGCTGCAACGCCGACATGAAGCTGCCCGAGATGACCATCGACCAGGCGGTCGAGGCCGGCGTGAAGACGCTGGTGATCGGCGTCGCCAACCGCGGCGGCATCATCTCGGAGAAGTGGAAGGTCGTGCTCAAGGAAGCGCTGGAGAAGGGGCTCGACCTCGCCTCGGGCCTGCACAACCTGCTGCGCGACGAGCCGGAGCTGGTCGACATCGCGAAGGCCAACGGCCGCAGCCTGCACGACGTGCGCATTCCGACGGTCAAGTATCCCATCGCCTCGGGCGTGAAGCGGACCGGCAAGCGCTGCCTCGCGGTCGGCACCGACTGCTCGGTCGGCAAGATGTACACCGCGCTCGCCATGGGCCGGGAGATGGAGAAGCGCGGGATCAAGTCCTCGTTCCGCGCCACCGGCCAGACCGGCATCCTGATCACCGGCGAGGGCGTGCCGCTCGACGCCGTGATCGCCGACTTCATGGCGGGCTCCATCGAGTGGCTGACGCCCGACAACGACGCCGACCACTGGGACCTGATCGAGGGGCAGGGCTCGCTGTTCCACGCCTCCTATTCGGGCGTGACGCTGGCGCTGATCCACGGCGGCCAGCCCGACACGCTGGTGGTCTGCCATGAGCCGACCCGCCCGCACATGCGCGGCCTGCCGGACTACAAGGTGCCCTCCATCGGCGCAGTGGCCGAGCTCGCCACCACCATGGCGCAGATGGTCAACCCCGACGCCAAGGTGATCGGCATCTCGGTCAACACCTCGGGCATGCCCGAGGCCGAGGCGATGGCCTACCTCAAGGAGCTGGAGGCGGAGTACAAGATGCCCGCCGTGGACCCGTTCCGCACCGGCGTCGGCGCCCTCGTCGACGCGCTGACGGCCTGATCGCATGGCCGGCCCGACCCTGACCGCCCGCCGGGAGGTCTTCCGTCTGCGGGAGGCCTTCACCATCTCCCGCGGCTCGCGCACCGAGCAGGCGGTGGTGACCGTCGAGGTCGCCGCCGGCGCCTTCAAGGGATGGGGGGAGTGCACCCCCTATCCCCGCTACGACGAGACCGTCGACGGCGTGATCGCGGAAATCGAGGCCCTGCAGACCCAGGGCCTCACCCGCACCACGCTGCTCGAGCGGATGCACGCGGGCGCCGCGCGCAACGCCGTCGACTGCGCCCTGTGGGACCTGGAGGCGAAGGCCGCCGGGATCCCCGCCTGGCGGCTCGCCGGCCTGCCGGCCCCCGGCCCCTGCGTGACGGCCTACACGCTGTCGCTCGCCGATCCCGACCACATGCGCCGCAAGGCCGCCGAGAACGCCTTCCGACCGCTCCTGAAGATCAAGCTGGGCGGCGAGGGCGACATGGCCCGCCTCGAGGCGGTGCGCGAGGGCGCGCCGAACGCGACGATCATCGTCGACGCCAACGAGGGCTGGACGGCGGCCGAATACGCCGAGCTCGCCCCCGCGCTGCAGCGCCTGGGCGTGGCGATGGTCGAGCAGCCGCTGCCCGCCGGGAACGACGACCCGCTGGGCGACGTCGAGCGGCTGGTGCCGGTCTGCGCCGATGAGAGCTGCCACGACACCTCGACGCTGCCCGGGCTGAAGGGCAAGTACGACATGATCAACATCAAGCTCGACAAGACCGGCGGCCTGACCGAGGCGCTGGCGCTTCGCGACGCCGCCCGGGCCGAGGGCTATCAGGTCATGGTCGGCTGCATGATGGGCTCCTCGCTCGCCATGGCGCCGGCGGTGCTGGCCGCGCAAGGGGCGGAGGTCGTGGACCTCGACGGGCCCCTGCTGCTGGCCGAGGACCGCGACCCGCCCCTGCATTACGACGCCGAGGGCGTCCACCCGTCCACGCCGGCCCTGTGGGGCTGAAGGAGCATCCCATGTCCCGCATTGTCTACGTCAATGGCGAGTATCTTCCCGAGGAAGAGGCCAAGGTCTCGATCTTCGACCGCGGCTTCCTGATGGCCGACGCAGTCTACGAGGTGTGCTCGGTGCTCGACGGCAAGCTCCTCGAGTTCGAGGGGCATGTCGCGCGCCTGCACCGCTCGCTGAGCGAGCTGAAGATGGCCGAGCCCTGCACCGACGAGGAACTGCTCGAGATCCACCGCGAGCTGGTTCGTCGCAACGAGGTGCAGGAGGGCGGCGTCTACCTGCAGGTGACGCGCGGCGCGGCGGATCGCGATTTCGCCTGGTCCAAGGACCTGACGCCGACGCTGGTGCTGTTCACGCAGGCGAAGTCGATCGAGCATTCGCCCACCGCCTCGACCGGGATCAAGGTGATCGCGATGGAGGACCAGCGCTGGGCCCGTCGCGACATCAAGACGGTGCAGCTGCTGTTCCCCTCGCTCGCGAAGATGGAGGCCAAGGCCCAGGGCAAGGACGACGCCTGGCTGGTCGAGGACGGCTATGTGACCGAGGGCACCTCGAACAACGCCTGGATCGTGACCAGGGACGGGACCATCGTGACCCGGGACCTGTCGACGGACCTGCTGCACGGGATCACCCGCGCCTCGGTGATGAAATACGCCAAGGAAGCGCAGATGAAGGTCGAGGAGCGCAAGTTCACGATCAAGGAGGCGCAGGAGGCGGCCGAGGCCTTCTTCACCTCCGCCTCCGCCTTCGTGACCCCGGTGGTCGAGATCGACGGCGCGACGCTGGGCGACGGAACCCCCGGCCCGGTGGCCAGGCGCCTGCGCGAGATCTACCTCGCCGAGAGCCGCGCCCGCGCCATCTGAGCGGCGCGCCCCCTGGCGACAGGGTCCACGGCCCCCGCGATCCGTTCGCGGGGGCCGTTTCCGTGTGGGGGGGCGGGGAGGAGGAGGCGCCGCGTCGGGCGTCGTGCGCGTGGGGGCCGGCCGCTCGCGGCGCGCGGCGGGCGGCGGCGCGCGTGGCGCGGGGTCCCGGAGGCCGAGGGGACGCCGGGAGCGCGGCGTTTCGCCCGGGATCGGCGGCGCCCGCGCGCGCGCCGGGCCGGGGCCTGCGGCCCCCTCGCGCCCGACCGCCGGCCGCGGGAACCCGCGCGACTGACCTTGCGGCGCCGCGCGCCAAGGTCGCGGTCCTCCGCCGCGGTTCCGCCACCCCGGCTGGCTAGCCGGAGGAAACCCCACCAGCGACGGAGCGCGCATGCGACGGTTTCCTCCCTCCCCTCGCCTTCCGGGCCCGTCCCGGGCGCGCCGCCTCGCGGCGGCGCTGGCGCTCGCGGCCCTGGCGGGGGGCTGCACCGGGATCGGGCCGCGGGCGGTGGTCACCGACCAGGCCGACTACGCCGTGGCCCTGCGCGACGCGCGCAAGAGCCAGCTGCTGCAAAGCATCGTCTCGGTGCGCAACGGCGACATCCCCAGCTTCGTGAGGGTCGACCAGATCGTGGCGGGCTATGAGCGGCGGGTGGCAGGCTCGGCGGGCAACGTCCTGGGCACCGACTTCCTGTTCAACAGCGATTTCAACGTCTTCGCCGAGGGCTCCTTCGCCGACCGGCCGACCTTCACGCTCAAGCCCCTGCAGGGCGTCGACTATGCCCGTGTGGTGCTGCGCCCGGTGGCGCCGGCGGACCTTCTGGCGCTGGCCTCGGGGGGCGCGGATCTGCGGGCGCTGTTCGGTCTCGCGGTGCAGAGCATCAACGGCGTGGTCAACCAGCGCCTGCCCGGACCGCCGCCCGAACCCGGAGCGAGCGGCGACTTCGACTCGCTGATCTCGGCGCTGACCCGGATGCGCGACGCCGGCCGTCTGCTGATGGAGTTCGAGCGCGATCCCGAGACCGGCGCCCCGGAGCCCTACCTGACGATCCTCGACGATCCCTCGGGGCGGGCCTCGGCCGACGCGCAGACCGTGCGCCGCCTGCTGCGCCTGCCCGAGGGGTCCGAGCGCCATCCGGTGACGCTCGCCCAGGCCCGGCGCGCCTCGGACGCGATCGCCATCCAGACCCGGCCGCTGATCGAGATCCTGACCGACGCCGGCCGCACAATCCTGGTCGAGGGCGCCGAGGAGCCGTACTTCCTGACCGGCGACTGGCGCCGCCCGCCCGGGGTGATCGTGATCCGGCGCACCGACCGCGCGCCCCTGATGCACGGCGCCTATGCCGCGACCGAATACAACGGCGACTACTACTGGATCGAGACCGACGACGCGCCCAGCAAGGCGAGCTTCGCGATGCTGATGCTGCTCGCCACGGTGATGGAGCAGACCAGTTCCGAGGCCAACCCGGTGCTGCTGATCCCCACCAACTGACCCCGCGCGGGCGGCCGCCGCGCCGGAAACAGCCGGCGCGGCGGTCGCCTCATTCCGCGGCCTGGGAGGACGCGGGGGGCTCCTCGAACAGGTTGAGGCTGCGCTGGCCGGCGGGGACCGGAGCGGCCCCGGTCCAGAGCAGGTCGGCGGGCGCGGTGCGCCCGGCCTCGCGCTTCAGACGCAGACCCTCGCGGGCGTCCTGCGACCAGGTCAGCGCCCGGGAGACGCCGATCCCGATCCAGATCCGCGCCGCCAGCGCCGAAGGCGTCACGATCAGCGTCAGCACCGTCGCCGAGCCCAGCCCGAAGACCACCGCGGTCGAGAGCTGCTTCCACCACAGCGCCGAGGGCGCGTCGACCGTGTAGCCGCCCCCGAAGAAGTCGACCGAGATGCCGAACATCATCGGCGCGAGGCCGGCCATGGTGGTGATCGTGGTCAGCAGCACCGGGCGGATGCGCGCCTCGGCGGTGCGGGTGATCGCCTCGAGCTCGGGCATCTGGCGGCGGAACTCCTGGTAGGTGTCGATCAGCACGATGTTGTTGTTCACCACGATGCCCGCCAGCGCCACGATGCCGGTGCCGGTCATGATGATCGAGAACGGCTGCTGCATGATCACCATGCCCACCAGCACGCCCGCCACCGACATCACCACCGCCGAGAGCACCAGCGCCGAATTGTAGAACGAGTTGAACTGCGCCAGCAGGATCACGAACATCAGCCCAAGCGCGCCGGCGAAGGCCTTCATCAGGAAGTCCTGGGACTCGGCCTGCTCCTCCTGGTCGCCGGTGAAGGACCACTCGACCGAGGCGGGGAACGGGGTCTCGGCCTCGATCCATTGCTGGATCTGCGCAATCTTGTCGTTGGCGTTCACGCCCTCGTCCACGCCCGCCTTCACGTCGAAGAAACGGGTTCCGTTGAAGCGGTTGATCTCGCCCAGCTTCTTGACCGGCTCGCGCTCGACGAAGTTCTCGAGCGGCACCAGCCCCGAGGAGGTGCGGATGCGCATGGTGTCGAGCGTCGAGATCACCCGATGCTCCTGCGGGTAGCGCACCCGGATCTCGATCTCCTCGTCCGAGTTGTCGGGGCGCATCTCGTCGAGCAGGATGCCGCGCGTGATCAGGCTGACCATCGGGCCGATCTGGGAGACGTCCGCGCCGAAGCGCCCGGCCTGGGCCACGTCCACGTCCAGCGCCCAGTCGATGCCGGGCAGGGGGCGGGTGTCCTCGACCTCGGCCAGGCCCTCCATCTCGGCGAAGTGATCGCGGGCGATGGCGGCGGCGTCCTGAAGCTCCTGCCAGTCGTCGCCCTGCAGGCGCAGCTGGATCGGCTTGCCCTGCTGGGGCCCCTCCTGCGCCTGGGCGACCTCGGAGATCACGCCGGGATAGGCGGCGATGGCCTCCTCGATGGTGGCCAGCACCGCGTCGCCCGAGGGCCGCGTCCCCCAGGGCGACAGCTCGAGCTGGATGCGGCCGACCGCGTCCTTGGGGGCGTTGCCGCCGCGGTCGTTCAGCCCGCCGTCGCCGGCGAAGGCGAAGACCGACTGCACGCCGTCGATGTCGAGGACGATCTCCTCGACCGCCTGCAGCAGGCGGTCGCGCTCCGAGAGCGAGAGGTTGCCGCGCGCGCGCACATAGATCACGGCGCGCTCGGGCTCGGTCTTCACGAAGAACTCGGTGCCCAGCTGGTTGGCGGGATACCACACGCCCATCACGAAGAAGACCGCCGCGAGCGACGAGCCGATAGCCACGAACGGCATCACCGGGTTGCCGGTCAGGAAGCGGATGATCCGCCCGAAGGGCGTGCGCCGGTAGCCCGCGCGCGCGGGCGGCGGCAGGCCATGCTCGCGGAACGATCCCGCCACGGCCGAAAGCTCGAGCCAGAACAGGACCAGAAGGGCGGCGAACAGGATCCGGGCGGAGGTCTCCGGCGCCTCGATCATCATGAAGGCCGCGCCGGCGGTCAGCAGCGCCATGACCGCAAAGCGCACGACGCGCGCCGGGCGCGACCAGCGCGCCTGCATCGCGGTCGAGCGACGCTCGAGCGTGCGGGTCACCCGGCCCGCGACGCCGCCCACGATGGGCAGGTAGATCAGCGCCACCACCAGGCTGGCGGACAGCACGAAGATCAGCGTGACCGGCAGGTTGCCCATGAATTCGCCCGGGATCCCGGGCCAGAACAGCATCGGCAGGAAGGCGCACAGCGTCGTCGCGGTCGAGGAGACGATGGGCCAGAACATCCGCTTGGCCGCCTCGACATAGGCGGTCATCGGGCCCGAGCCCTCCTGGATCCGCTGGTCGGCGTATTCCACCACCACGATGGCGCCGTCCACCAGCATGCCGACCGCCAGGATCAGGCCGAACATCACGATGTTGGTGATCGACATGCCGAACACGGCCAGCAGCCCGAAGCACAGCATGAACGAGGTCGGGATCGAGAACCCAACCAGCAGCGCCGAGCGCACCCCCAGGCTCGCCAGCACCACGATCATCACCAGCGCGATGGCGGTCAGGACGGACCCCTCGAGCTGGCTGACCATCCCGGCCACCTGGGTGGATTCGTCCATCGCGTAGTTGATCGAGACGGCCTCGCGCAGCGGCTCGGGCCACTCGGCGCGGGCGAGCTCGAGCTCGGCCTTCACCGCGTCGACGGTGTCGATCACCGGCATGCCCTTGCGCTTGACCACCTGCAGGGCGACCGTGGGGTGACCGTTGTAGCGCGCGGTGCCCCGCGCGTCCTCGAAGGTCAGGCGGATGTCGGCGATGTCGCCCATGGTGACGATGCGGTCGCCGTTGACCTTCACCGGCAGGTTGTAGACGTCCGAGGCGTCCTCGAACGAGCCCGGCAGCTTCACCGAATACTGGCCCGAGCCGCTCTCGACCGCGCCGGCGGCGACCAGGGCGTTGTTGTTGACCACCACCTGCACCAGCTCCTGGCCGGTGACGTCGTAGGCCTCGAGCTTGAGGGGGTCGATGACCACCTCGAGCATCTCCTCGCGGTGACCGGCGAGCCCGGCCTCGAGCACCTCGGGCAGGCCCTCGAGGCGCAGCTGCAGGTCCTTGGAGACCTTGAGCAACGTGCGCTCGGGCACGTCGCCCGACAACGCCACCACCAGGATCGGGAATTCCGAGAAGTTGAACTCGTCGACCTCGGGCTCTTCGGCGCCGGCGGGGAACTCGACCTTGGCGGTGTCCACGGCCTCGCGGACGCTGGCCATGGTGGCGGTCTTGTCCCAGCCGAACTCGAACTGCAGCAGCAGGCCCGCGTAGCCCTCCGAGGCGAAGGAGGTCATCTTGTCGAGCCCGTCGATCGAGCGCAGCTCCTGCTCGAGCGGCTTGACCATCAGGCGTTCGCTGTCCTCGGCGGTGATGCCGGGGAAGGGGGCCGAGATGAACACCATCGGGATGTCGATGTCCGGCTCGCCCTCCTTGGGCAGGCCGACATAGGCGAGCGAGCCTGCCCCGATGGTCAGCAGGATGAAGGCGAAGATCATTCGCGCCCGGGCCGCGGCCCAGTCGATCATGCCGGTCATGCGGAAGATCCGTTCATGCTGAAATCGAGCGCGAGGCGCGAAGCGGTGGCCGAAACGGGGCCAGACGGGAGGCCGGCTGCGGGTCGGGTCATTGCGCGCCCTTCCAGTCCTTCCACGTGACCTCCAGCGCGCGGCCGTCGGCCACGAACTCCTGGCCCACGTAGATGACCGCGGTTTCCGCGGGCAGGCCGGTCAGCCAGATGCCGTCCTGGTCCTCGCGCAGGATCTCGGCGCCCAGGAACTTCGCCTCGGGCCCCTCGGCGCCCTCGACCACGGCGCGCACGCCCAGCACGCCCGAGTCGTCGAGCGTCAGCGCCGACTGCGGGACGAGGTGAGCCTCGTCGGAGGCCACGGGGATCAGGATCTCGGCGGTGACGCCGTCGCGAACGCTCTCGTCGGCGTTGGCGGCCTCGACCTCGACGCGGAAGGTGCGCGTGGTCTCGTCGGCCGAGCGCGAGACGAAGGCCACCTGGCCGGCGATGGTGCGGCCGCCCACCAGGCGCGCGTGGGCGGGCATCCCGGGCGCCAGCTGGTCGACCTCGGATTCAGGCACGAAGCCCACGACCTTGATCGGGTCGAGCGAGATGATCGTGGCGCAGACGTCGCCGGTGCGCACGAGGGAGCCGATCTCGGCCGAATCCGTCTCGAGCACGCCCGAGAACGGGGCGGCGAGCTCCAGCCGCTCGATGTCGAGCTGGATGACGCGGACCGCGGCGCGCGCGGCCTCGAGCGCGGCGCGGCGGGCCTTGGCGGTGTTCTCGGCGGTCAGGCCGCGCTGGGCGAGGGTCTCGGCGGCCTCGGCGTCGGCCTCGGCCTGGCCCAGCCTGGCCTGCATTTCGGCGAGCTGCGCCTCGCGCGAGCCGGAATCGAGCCGGCAGAGCACCTCGCCGACCGTGACATGGGCGCCGGCGCGCAGCGGATCGGAGACCACAAGGCCCGCGGTTTCGGCCTTCACCTCGACCAGGCGGTGGGCCTCGGTTCGGCCGCGCAGGACGATGGCGTTGCGCACCGCTTCGGCCTGGCTGGCGAAGGCCACGACCTTCACCGCGGGCGCCTGGGCGTTGCGGTCGACGCCTGCGGCGGGCGCGTCCACGGCGGCGACCTGCTGGCCGCTGGCGGGCACGATCCAGAACCAAAGCCCGACGCAGACGGCCAGCGCCATCAGAACGGGAACCAGTCTCATCAAAGACGCCTTTCGTCCGCCGGCGGGCGCCGGCTCTCGATCCTTGCCGGCGGCTGCCGGCGATTTGCCATTGCCGGCGAGCGCCGGCGACTGACCCTGCCGGCGGCTGCCGGCCCCTCAACACAGGGCCGTGGAGGCCCCCCCTCTCACGCCGCAGGCGACTCGATCCGTCGGCCTAGATGGCGCGCACGTAAACTTCGCGCAACCTTGCGCCGCATCGGATCGACATCTATACGCAAAACCGCGTTCAACGGATCGCGGAAAGGCGGAAAAACCGCCGCGAGGCGCCGCTCCGGCCACGCGACACGACGCCCGGAGGGGGCTGACGCAGCGGCGAAGGCCGCCGCGCCGCGCCGCCGGCGCGAACCGACGCGCCCGCAGGGGCGACGACACGATGCCCTCGGGCGAGCGGGGACGGCTCCGCCCCTCTGGGTGGGGAACCGCTCCACGGGGGCGCGCGAAACGACAAGGGATCCGATACGTGGCCGACAGGGACTCCTTCATCGACGAGGTCTCGCAAGAGCTTCGCCGCGACCGGATGCTGACGGCCTGGCGGCGCTGGGGCCCCTGGGTCGTCGGCGTCGTGGTGCTGGCGGTGGCCGGCGCGGGCGTCGCCACCTGGCTCGACCAGCAGGACGACGCCTCGGCCCGCGCCGCCGGCGCCCGGCTGATCGAGGCCGCCGACATCCCCGACGCCTCCGAGCGGGCCGAGGCCTTCGGAACCCGCGCCGCCGCGCTTGACCCCGGCGCCGCGGTCATCGCGCGACTCTCGCAGGCCGGCGCCCTGGCGGACGCCGGAGAGCGCGACGCGGCCATCGAGGTCCTCGACGGGATCGAGAGCGACGGCGCCGCCGACCCGCTCTACCGCGATCTCGCCGGCTTCAAGGCCGCGCTGCTGCGCGCCGAGGACCTGGACCCCGCCGCCCGCGCCGACGCGCTGACCGCCTACGCGGCCGAGGGCGAGCCCTTCCGGCTGCTGGCGCTCGAGGCCCGCGCCGTGGCCCGGCTCGAGGCCGGCGACCGGGACGGCGCGCGCGAGGACGTGAGCGCGGCGCTGGGCGACCCGATGCTCAGCCCCTCGCTGGGGCAGCGGCTGACCCAGCTCCAGCAGCTTCTGGGCGGAGGCGAGGGATGATGCGGCCGGTTCTGCTGACGGCTCTTGCGGCGGCGCTGGCGCTCGCAGGCTGTTCCGACGACGACGACCCCCGCCTGCCGGGAGAGCGGATCCCGATCCGCGCCGCGGCCGATCCCACGCTGCCCACGCCCACGCCGCGGGCGCTGCCTGCGGTGCAGGGTTCGCCCGACTGGACCCATCGCGGCGGCGGGGCCCAGCGCTCGGGCGGCCGGCTGGAGGCGCCGGCCTCGCTGTCGCTGGCCTGGCGCGTGTCGGCCGGCGCCGGCGCGGACGAGCGGATCCCGATGGCGGGGCCCGTGATCGCCGACGGCGCGGTCTTCGTGCGCGACGGCGAGGCGGGGGTCGAGGCCTTCACCACCGCGGGCGCCGACAAATGGTCCGTGGACCTGACGCCCGAGGGCGAGCGCGCCCGTGTGGGCTACGGCGGCGGCGTCGCCTTCGCCGACGGCAAGCTCTTCGTCACCGACGGCTTCGGCCAGCTGACCGCGCTGGACGCGGCCAGCGGCGAGGAGCTGTGGCGGGTGAAGGGGTCGGCCCCCTACCGCGCCGCGCCGACCGCGCGCGGAGGCATGGTGGTGGCGGTGAATCGCGCCGACGTCGCCGCGGGCTTCGATGCGGCCACCGGCGAGAAACGCTGGGAGATCGAGACCGGCCTGCCCAACGCCGGCAATCTCGGCGGGGCCGCGCCCGGGCTTGCCACCGACGTGGCGGTGCTGCCCTTCGGCTCGGGCGAGGTGATGCTGGTGCGCACCGGCCCGGGGTTCCGGGTGTGGACGGCGACGGTGGTCTCGCTGGGCTCGACCTCGGGGCTCTCGGCCTTCTCCGACATCACCTCCGACCCGGTGCTGGCGCCGGGGCCGCTGGTGATCGCGGGCAACGCCGGCGGCGCGCTGGCGATGTTCGACGGGCGCAACGGGCGGCGCGTGTGGCAGCGCGACTTCGGATCCCTGTCGCCGGTGTGGGCGGCGGGCGAGACGCTGTATGCCGTGACCACCCAGCCCGCGATCGTGCGCCTCGACATCCAGACCGGCGCCACGCTGTGGCGCACGCCGCTCGACGCGCGCGAGGATCCCGACGACGCCGCGACCGGCATCGTCTACGGCGGTCCGGTGCTGGCGGGGGACCGGGTGCTGGCGACCTCGTCCGACGGGCGCCTGCTGAGCTTCGACGCCCAGACCGGCGCGCCGGGCCAGGTGATCGAGATGCCCGGCGGCTCGCGCACGGGGCCGGCGGTGGCCGGCGGAACCGTGTATGTTCTGACCGACGACGGCGACCTGCTCGCCTATCGTTGAGGGCCCCTCCGGATCGGACCGGGCCGGATTTCTCTTTGGACCGGCCGGGACGGCCGGAATGGTGACGCGGTGTTCAAGCTCGCGATCGTCGGGCGGCCCAACGTGGGCAAGTCGACGCTGTTCAACCGCCTGGTGGGCAAGCGCCTGGCGCTGGTCGACGACCAGCCCGGCGTCACGCGCGACCTGCGCGAGGCCGAGGCGCGGCTGGGCGACCTGCAGTTCATGGTGATCGACACCGCCGGCCTCGAGGAGGCCGACGCCGAGTCGCTGCCCGGCCGCATGCGCGCGCTGACCGAGCGGGCGGTCGACATGGCCGACGCCTCGCTGTTCCTGGTCGACGCGCGCGCGGGCCTGCTGCCCCAGGACGCCACCTTCGCCGAGATCCTGCGCCGCAAGGGCGCCCGCGTGCTGCTGGGCGTCAACAAGGCCGAGGGCCGGCAGGGCGCGGACGCGGCGCTGGAGGGCTGGAGCCTGGGCTTCGGACAGCCGATCCCCCTCTCGGCCGAGCATGGCGAGGGCATGGGCGACCTCTACACCGCCCTGCAGGAGGCGATGCAGGAGGTCGAGGCCCAGCGCGCCGCCGGCGCCGTGGACCTCGAGATCGACGAGGACGGCGCGTTCGACGAGGACGACGAGGCGATCGAGCCCGGCGCCCCGGAGAAACCCATCCAGATCGCCGTGGTCGGCCGGCCGAACGCCGGCAAGTCGACGCTGATCAACAAGATCCTGGGCGAGGACCGCCTGCTGACCGGCCCCGAGGCCGGCATCACCCGCGACGCGATCTCGGTCGAGATCGACTGGGCGGGGTCGCGGATGCGGATCTTCGACACGGCCGGCATGCGCAAGAAGGCCCGCGTGCAGGAGAAGCTCGAGAAGCTCTCGGTCTCCGACGGTCTGCGGGCGGTGAAGTTCGCCGAGGTCGTGGTGGTGCTGGTCGACGCCGACAAGCCCTTCGAGACCCAGGACCTGCGCATCGCGGACCTTGCCGAGCGCGAGGGCCGCGCGGTGGTGATCGGGGTCAACAAGTGGGACCTGGTCGAGGACCGCCAGGGCGCGCTGAAACTGCTGACCGACGAGTTCCAGCGCCTGATGCCGCAGCTCTCGGGCACGCCGGTGGTGCCGGTCTCGGCCCTGTCGGGCGAGGGGCTCGAGCGGCTGCGCGCGGCGATCCTCAAGGCGCGCTCGCGCTGGGAGATGCGGATCTCGACCGCCAAGCTGAACCAGTGGCTGGGCGAGATGACCTCGTCCCACCCGCCGCCCGCGCCCGGCGGGCGACGGATCAAGCTTCGTTACATGACCCAGGCCAAGACCCGGCCGCCGACCTTCATCGCCTTCTGCTCGCGCCCCGAGGTGCTGCCAGACAGCTACAAGCGCTTTCTGGTGAACGGGCTGCGGCGGGACTTCGGGATGCAGGGCACGCCGATCCGGCTTGCCTGGCGCAAGGGCGAGAACCCCTATGAGGGGAAGCGCAAGAAGCGCTGAGCGAGGCGAGGAGGCGCCCTGCGGGCGGGCTTGGCTGCGTTGCGAGGGGGGCCGTGGAGGCGCCCGGAGGGTCGAGGGGGGGGGAGCCTCCGGCGGGCTCCTGACTCACCAAAGAATAGGCGCTTTGCGAGGCGGGTTCGGGCGTGGCGCCAGGGGCGCCAGGCCGGCGAGGGCAGGGGGCGCGAGGGGGCGTCGTCGGGGGCGTGGGTTTCGAGGCCGGGTTCGACCGCGAGGGCAGGGCGAGGGATTCGGGCGTGGGCGGGTCCCCGGGGCTCGCGGCGCTTGCCAACCCGGGGACGGCGCGCGAGGCTCCGCGTCGATCAGACTGGGAGGACGATCAATGGACCTGTTTCCCGCCGGACGCCCCGCCGCCCGCGCCGCCGCCGACCATTTCACCGGCGAGGTCTGGCAGGAGCCGATCAACAGCGCCCCGGCGCCCGCCCGCGTCGCCTCGATCCGGGTGACCTTCCTGCCCGGCGCGCGCACCAACTGGCACACCCATCCCTTCGGGCAGACCCTGTTCGTGGTCTCGGGCTTCGGGCGGGTCGGCACGCGCGGCGGGCCGGTGCGGGTGGTGCGGCCCGGCGACACGGTCTGGTTCGCGCCGGGCGAGGAGCACTGGCATGGCGCCGCCCCCGACAGCCCCATGGCCCATATCGCCATGCAGGAGAAGGACGACGGGCGCACCGCCGACTGGCTGGAGCCCGTGGCCGAGGACGACTATCTCAAGACCCCCGAATAGGCCGAACCCGGGGCAAGGGACGCGGGGGGCGCGCCTTTCCGCGTCCGCCTCGCTGCCGAAGGGTCCCGCGATGCCCGCCCCACACGCCGAGCCCCAGGGATGAGCGGCCCGCGCAGCGCGCCGCGGGCGCTGATCTGGGCAAACCTCGCGTTGCTGATCCTGTTCCCGCTGGCCTGGGCCGCGCCGCTGGTCGAGGCGGGGCTGATCCCGTTCCTCGACGGGGAGACGATCTCGATCCTCTCGGGCGTCGCCGCGCTGTGGGCGGACGAGCCCCTGCTGGCGGGGCTGGTCGGCCTTTTCGGCGTCGCCATGCCCTACGCCAAGACCCTGGCGCTGGCCGGCGTCCACTTCGGCAGGCTCAGCTCGCGCTGGCTGCCGGCGCTGGAGGTGCTGGGCAAGCTCTCGATGGCCGATGTTTTCCTGGTGGCGCTGGCGGTGATCGTGGCCAAGGGCGTCGGCTGGGGCCGCGTCGAGACCGCCTGGGGGCTGCCGCTGTTTGCGGGCTGCGTGCTCGCCTCGCTGGCGATCTCGCTGGCCACCGGGCGGGCGCGGCGCTGACGCCACGGGCGGGCCGCGCCGACGCCCCGCAGGGCTTCCCTTGGCGCGCGGTTCGGCGCAGAACCCCCTCATGGCCAAGAACGCCCCGATCTTCGTGTGCGCCGAGTGCGGCGCCATCCACGCCCGCTGGACCGGGCGCTGCGACGGCTGCGGCGCCTGGAACTCCGTGCAGGAGGAGACAGGGGTCGCGGCCTCGCTGCCCAAGTCGGTGGGCGTCTCGCGCACCGGCAAGACGCGCGCCGCCGCGCTGGTCTCGCTGGAGGGGGAGGAGCCCGCGCCTCCCCGCCTCTCGGCCGCGGTCGAGGAGCTGGACCGCGTGCTTGGCGGCGGACTGGTGCCGGCCTCGGCCGTGCTGGTGGGCGGCGATCCGGGGATCGGCAAGTCGACGCTGCTGCTGCAGGCCGCCGCCGCCTTCGCCCGGCAGGGGGCGAAATGCGTCTATGTCTCGGGCGAGGAGGCGACCGCCCAGATCCGCATGCGGGCCTCGCGCCTCGGGTTGCAGCAGGCGCCGGTGTCGCTCTCGGCCGAGACCGACCTGAACGCGATCCTCGCCATGCTCGAGACCGAGAGGCCGATGGTCGCCATCGTCGATTCGATCCAGACCATGTGGCTCGATTCGGTCGAGAGCGCGCCGGGCTCCGTCTCGCAGGTGCGCGCGGCGGCCCATGCCCTGACCGCGTTCGCCAAGCGTCGCGGCTCGGCCGTGATCCTGGTCGGCCACGTCACCAAGGAGGGGCAGATCGCCGGTCCCCGCGTGGTCGAGCACATGGTCGACACCGTGCTCTATTTCGAGGGCGAGCGCGGCCACCCGTTCCGGATCCTGCGCGCGGTGAAGAACCGCTTCGGCCCGGCCGACGAGATCGGGGTGTTCGAGATGACCGGCAAGGGCCTGGCGCAGGTCTCCAACCCCTCGGCGCTGTTCCTCTCCGAGCGGGGGCGCGAGGCGCCCGGCGCCGCGGTGTTCGCGGGCGTCGAGGGCACGCGCCCGGTCCTGGTCGAGATCCAGGCGCTGGTCGCCCCCTCGCCGCCGGGCTCGCCGCGGCGCGCGGTGGTGGGCTGGGACAGCTCGCGGCTGGCGATGATCCTTGCGGTGCTCGAGGCGCGCTGCGGCGTGGCGCTGTCGGGCAACGACATCTATCTCAACGTCGCGGGCGGCCTGCGGGTGACCGAGCCGGCCGCAGATCTCGCGGTCGCGGCGGCGCTGCTCTCGGCTGCGGGGGGCGATCCGCTGCCCCCCGAGGCGGTCTATTTCGGCGAGATCAGCCTCTCGGGGGCGGTGCGCCCCGCCCCCCAGGCCGACACCCGTCTGCGCGAGGCCGCACGTCTCGGCTTCAACGTCGCGTTCGCGCCTTCGCAGGTGAAGCCGGGGGCGAATTCTGGCATGACGGTTCGACGAATCGAGCATCTCTCGACCCTTGCGGGCGAAGTGCTTGGCGAGGATGGCCCCGGGGTGGGGTCGGGAAAAAACCGAACCGGAACGGGTCGAGGGGACCAGCAGGCATGAGCTTCACGATCGTCGACGGCGTGGTCCTGGCGGTGCTGGCGCTGTCAGGCATCCTGGCGTGGTCGCGCGGGCTGACGCGCGAGGCGCTGGCCATCGCCGGCTGGATCGTGGCGGCCGCGGCCGCGCTCTACGCCGCGCCCTTCCTCGAGCCGCTGCTGCAGGAGATCCCGGTCGCCGGCGAGATCCTGGCCGGGGCCTGCACGCTCTCGAAGCTGGCGGCCTTCTCGGTCGCCTTCGCCATCGTGCTGATCCTGCTGTCGGTGTTCACGCCGCTGTTCTCCTCGGCGGTGCAGGAGAGCATCCTGGGGCCCGTCGACAAGGCGCTCGGCTTCGTCTTCGGGGTGCTGCGGGGGCTGGTGCTCGCGGCGGTGGTGTTCCTGATCTACGATCAGGTGGTGCCGCCCTCGGACCGGCTGGCGATGGTCGATCAGTCGCGCTCGGTGGCGATGATCTCCGAGGCCGCGGACCTGATCTCGGAGCGTCTGCCGACCACGCTGCCCGACTGGGCGCTGAACCCGATCAACGGGCTGATGCAGGAGTGCGGCGGGGTCCCGGCGCTCTCCGACGCGCAGGAGGCCTGAGACGCCCCGGCCGCGCGGTCCCGGGGGCGTGACCCTGCGCCCCTCGCAACGCCGCGCGACCTGCGTTACATGACGCCGCGATGACACGCGGCGCGATGACAATCGGATCCGGGCCGCGTATACAGACTTCAGCGACCCCCTGAACCACGGGAGCCATCGCCAGATGCCCGAGACCCGTCTCGCGCCGCTCGCCAGCCCTTTCGAAGACCGCGACGGCGACAAGCTGCGCGAGGAATGCGGCCTCTTCGGCGTCATCGGTCTGACCGACGCGGCCAATTTCGTCGCGCTCGGCCTGCACGCGCTGCAGCACCGCGGACAGGAGGCGGGCGGCATCGTCACCTACGACGCCGACTCCGGCTTCCACTCGTCCAAGAAGCTGGGCTACGTCCGCGACAACTTCACCACCGCCGACAGCATGGCCGAACTGCCCGGCCGCATCGGCATCGGCCATGTCCGCTACTCGACCGCCGGCGGCAAGGGCGCCACGGCCCTGCGCGACGTGCAGCCGTTCCTGGCCGACCTCGCCATGGGCTCGATGGCGCTGGCCCATAACGGCAACCTGACCAACGCCCTTTCGATCCGGCGCGAGCTGATCGAGCGGGGGTCGGTGTTCAACTCCTCCTCGGACACCGAGGCGGTGGTGCACCTGATGGCCCGCGGCTTCCACCGCACCATCGCCGACCGCATGAAGGAGGCGCTGCGCCGGGTCGAGGGCGCCTTCGCCATCGTCTGCATGACCGAGACCCAGCTGATCGGCTGCCGCGACCCGCTGGGCGTGCGCCCGCTGGTGCTGGGCCGGCTGGGCGAGGGCTGGATGCTGGCCTCCGAGACCTGCGCGCTCGACATCGTGGGCGCCGAGTTCGTGCGCGAGATCCTGCCCGGCGAGATGGTGATCATCGACGACCGCGGCGTGCATTCCTCGGCGCCCTTCGAGACGCAGCGGCCGCGGTTCTGCATCTTCGAGCATGTCTATTTCTCCCGCCCCGACAGCGTCATCGGCGGCCGCTCGGTCTACGAGAGCCGCCGCCAGATCGGGGTGGAGCTGGCGCGCGAGGCGCCGGTCGAGGCCGACCTGGTCTGCGCGGTGCCCGATTCCGGCACGCCCGCGGCGATCGGCTATTCCCAGGAGTCGGGCATCCCCTTCGCCATGGGGATCATCCGCAACCAGTACGTGGGCCGGACCTTCATCGAGCCGACCGAGCAGATCCGCAACATGGGCGTCCGCCTGAAGCTGAACGTCAACCGCGCGCTCGTGCGCGGCAAGCGGGTGGTGCTGGTCGACGACTCGGTGGTGCGGGGCACCACCTCGATGAAGATCAAGGAGATGATCCTCGACGCCGGCGCGCGCGAGGTTCACTTCCGCATCGCCTCGCCGCCCACCGCCTGGCCGTGCTTCTACGGCGTCGACACGCCCGACAAGGACAAGCTGCTGGCCAGCCACATGACCGAGGACGAGATGTGCGCGCATCTGGGCGTCGACAGCCTGCGGTTCGTGTCGCTCGACGGGCTCTACCGCGCGGTCGGCGAGGCCGAGGGGCGTGATCCCGGCAAGCCGCAGTATTGCGACGCCTGCTTCTCGGGCGAGTATCCGATCCAGCCCTCCGACATGATCGAGAGCGGCCGGATCTCGCTGAAAGCCGCGGAGTAGTCTTCATGCAGGATCTGAAGGGACAGGCGGCGCTCGTCACGGGCGCCAGCCGGGGGCTTGGCCGCGCCTTCGCCGAGACGCTGGGCGCCCGCGGGGCCGAGGTGATCGCGGTCGCGCGCACCGTCGGCGCGCTCGAGGAGCTGGACGACGCAATCCGCGCCGCCGGCGGTCCGCAGGCGACGCTGGTGCCGCTCGACATCACCGACGACCCGGCGCTCGAGCGTCTGGGGGCGGCGATCCACGGGCGCTGGGGCAAGCTGGACCTGTGGATCCATGCGGCCGTCAACGACCCGCCGCTGGCCCCCGCCGAGCATGCGACCGACAAGGACTGGGACAAGGCGATGGCGGTGAACGCGCGCGCCACCCAGCGGCTGATCCGCAGTCTCGACCCCCTGTTGCGCCTGGCCCCCGCGGGCGGGCGCGCGGTGTTCTTCGACGACCGTCACAACGGCGGCGCCTTCCATGGGGCCTACGCGGCCTCCAAGGCCGCCGCCCGCGCGATCACCACCGCCTGGGCGGTGGAGACGACGCGGTTCCCGCTGACGGTGCTGCACCTTTCGCCGCCCCCGATGCCCAGCGGCCTGCGCGCCCGCTTCCGCCCCGGCGAGGACCGCGCGACGCTGACGCCCGCGCGCGAGGTGGCGGCCGAGATGATGTCCGAGGCGCTGGGAGACTCCGCCGCGCGCGCCTGACGGCGCGAGGGGGGGAGAGGAGGCGCCCTGCGGGCGGGCTTGGCTGCGTGTCGCGTGTGCCGGGGGTGCGCTGAGCGCTCCAACGAGGGAGCCTCCGGCGGAGCTCCTGACTCACCCAAGAACAGAGGCCGCGCCTGTCCTCCGGAGCCGTCCGTCGCTTCTGATGCCTGAGCGACTCGTCCGGCCCGGTCAAGGACAAGCCCCCTGCGGGGGTCGCTTCGCGATCCTTGACCGGGCCGGACGAGTCGCTCTGATCGGCATCAGCGACGGACGGCTCCGGAGAACAGGCGCTCGCGCCGGATGTCGGCGTTGCGCCGGGCGCGTGGCTGGCCGGGGGGAGACGGTCGGGCCGGGCGACCGGGTGAAGCGCGCCGCGGGCGGGGGGGCCGGACCGGGCGCGAGCCGGACGCGGCGCCTGCGCGAAGGTCAGCGGATCGCGGCGATGGGGCCCTCGGCGCGGCCGTGGATGAACTGGTCCACGTAGGGGTCGCCGGCCCCGTCCATCTCCGAGACGTCGCCTTCCCAGCGGATCCTGCCCTCGTGGATCATCGCCACCCGGTCGGCGATGGCGCGCACGCTGGTCATGTCGTGGGTGATGGTCATCGCCGTGGCGCCGATCTCGGTCACCAGCTCGCGGATCAGCTCGTTGATCACGCCCGACATGATCGGGTCGAGGCCGGTGGTGGGCTCGTCGAAGAAGATGATCTCGGGATTGGTGGCGATGGCGCGGGCGAGACCCACGCGCTTCTGCATCCCGCCCGAGAGCTCGGCGGGGAACAGGTCCGCGGTCTCGGGCGTCAGGCCGACGCGGCGCAGCTTCTCGATGGCGATCTCGCGCGCCTCCTTCTTCGGCTTGCGGCCGTGGCCATGGCGCATGCGGAAGGCGACGTTCTCCCAGACCGTCATGGAATCGAACAGCGCTCCGCCCTGGAACAGCATCCCGAAGCGGCTCAGCAGCGCCTCGCGGTTGCGTCGGGTGGCGGGGGCGCCGTCGATCTCGATGGTCCCGGCGTCGGGGTGGACGATGCCCAGCACGCATTTCAGCGTCACCGACTTGCCCGTGCCCGAGCCGCCGATGATCACCAGGCTCTCGCCCTTCGCGACCGAGAGGTCGACGCCGCGCAGCACCTTCTTGGGGCCGAAGGCCTTCTCGACCCCCGCCATCTTGATCATCGGCGTTTCGGTCATGTGGGGAACAGCGCCTCGGTCAGGATGTAGTTGGCGGCGAGGATCAGGATCGAGGCCGACACCACCGCGTTGGTGGTGGCCTTGCCCACCCCCTGCGCGCCGCGGCCGGAGTTGTAGCCCTGCCAGCAGCCCATCAGCGCGATGATGAAGCCGAACACCGCCGCCTTGATCAGGCCCGAGGCGACATCGTCGTTGGTGAGATACGTCCAGGTGGTGTTGATGTAGGTCGAGGGGTTGAACCCCAGCCGGGTCACGCCGACGGCGAAACCGCCCATGATCCCGATCACGTCGCCGATGAAGGCCAGCGCCGGCATCGTCAGCGTGGCCGCAAGCAGCCGCGGCGCCACCAGGTATTTCAACGGGTTGGTCGAGAGGGTGGTCAGCGCGTCGATCTGCTCGGTCACCCGCATGGTGCCCAGCTCGGCCGCGATCGAGGCCGAGACCCGCCCCGCCACCATCAGCCCGCCCAGCACCGGTCCCAGCTCGCGCACCATGCCGATGGCCACGATCGAGGGGACCACCGACTCGGCGTTGAAGCGGCCGCCGCCGGTGTAGATCTGCAGCGCCAGCGCGCCGCCGGTGAACAGCGCCGTCAGCCCCACCACGGGCAGGGAATACCAGCCGATCTTCATCACCTGGCGGGCGAACTCCACCGGATACCAGGGCGGGCGGAACACGTGGCTGACCGAGAGCCCGGCGAACAGCGTCAGCGCGCCGGTTCCCGCGCACAGCGACAGCACCGCGCGGCCGATGGCGGCGAAAAACATCTGGATCGGAGCGATCAGGGTCATGTCGCGGCCTTTCCGGCCATCCGGCCTGCGCCGCCGTGGGCCCCGTCGGCGCCCGTTCTGCGACCTGCTTTTCCACCGCCGGCTCCGGCGCGCTTGGCGCCCGCCTTGGCCGCGCCCGCCTTGCCCCCGGCCCGCTTGCCCTCGCCGCCCCCGGGCCCGGCGCCGGCCCGCTTGCCGCCGCCCTTGCGCGGGCCGCCTTCGGGGCGGGTCGAGGGGAAGGGCTCGAAGCCGAGCTTGCGCTCAAGCCAGGCGACATCCTGCGCCGAGCCGCGCGACACCGCCGTCCGCACCGCCCGGGGCAGGGCGAAGCGCGGTCCCGGCAGGCGCGCGACCGAGGGCATGATCCACGGCGGATGCCGCCGGGCGAAGGTCGGGGAGATCTTCTTGAACAGCCGGTTGCGCAGGTCCATCAGCCACGCCGCCCGTCCGCTCATCGAGCTGTTGGAGGCGAGCGAGGCCGGGGCGTCGAGCGCGATGTCCGGTTCGTCGATGGCGTCCATGAAATCGGCCAGCACGTCGCCGTCCTTCAGGCGCTTGCGGTCGTAGACGCGGATCTCGACGTTCTCGCGCCCGAAGAAGCGGAAGTACTTCTGCAGGCGGCGGCGGTAGTCGGGGGTCGGCGGCTCGTCGGTCAGCTCCTGCAGGGTGAGGCCGGCCTTGAGCCGCTGCTGGGTCATCGAGGCGGCATAGCCCAGCGGCTCGCGCGCGTAGAAGATCACCTTGATCTCGGCGCCGTCGCGCTGGAGGGCCTCGCCCATGGCGCGGACCTCGTTCCAGCGGAGCATGTCGCACAGCTGCTCGCCCGAGATCACGATCTTGCGCCACCTGGGATCGTCCAGCGCGGCGTCGAGGATCGCGCGATTCTGCGCCTTGCGCCTGGGGTTCGAGTGTCGCCGCCGCTGGCCGATCATCGGGCCGAGCCGGTCGATGTCGTCGCCGCGCGCGAACAGGAACACCAGCGGCCAGCCGTGGCAGGCGCCGAGGTCGGGATAGCAGACGCCGCGCTCGGCCAGGCGGGCGCGGTTATGGTCCAGCACGTTCTGGATCCACGTGGTGCCGGTCTTGTGCTGGCCGACGTGGAGATAGATGCGGCGTGCGGGCGCCTCGCTCATTGTGCTCGTTTCCCGACCCCGTATCCCAGTGCGGCGCGTCATGCGCCCGGCGACGCGGCCCCGGTCCCGGGCGGCGCCGACCCCTCGGCCGCGTCTCCGATATAGACGCGGGCGGGCGGCGGGCCAAGGCCGCGCGACCGCGTTGCAGCATGGCGCGGCTCTGGGTCGCCCGGGTGGGGCGGGTGGGCGCCATGCGGCGCGAGCGCGCCCGGGCTCCTCCGCGCCCGGCTCAGCCGCCGAGCTCGGGGTCGCTGGCGCGGGCGCGCTGGGGCCGGGCGGGGCCACGGCCGGAGGGGAAGGGCTTGCGCCCCATCAGCCGGCCCAGCCAGATCAGGTCCTTGCGCGAGCGGCGGCGCGCGCTGCGCCGGGTCTCGGCGCCGATCCGAAAGCCGCGGCCGGGCAGCGACTCGGCCAGCGTGGTGGCGAGCACCGGGGGAAAGCGCATCGCCCGGCCGGGGCGCCGCCAGCCCACCAGCCGGTTGCGCAGGTCCAGCGCCAGGGCGGCGGCGCGGGTCAGACCGGTCGTCCGGGCCGGCTTGGCGGGCCGCTCGAGCGTGCCGGGCGCCAGGCCGCAGGCGGATTCGAAATCGTCCAGCAGGCGGCGGTTGAGCAGGCGGCGAGGGTGGTGGACGCGCAGGTCCATCGCCTCGGGCCCGAAGTGGCGGATGAACTTCTTCAGCGTCTTGCGGAACCCGGGCTGCGGGGGCACGCGCTTGAGCATGGTCAGCGGCACGCCTTCGCGCAGGCGCTTCTCGGCGGCGGCCTGGGCATAGGCGCCGGGCTCGCGCAGATAGGCGAGCACGGTGACCTCGCCCGCGTCCTGCAGACGGCCGGCCAGCGCCTTGATCTCGCGCCAGCGCAGATGCTCGGCCAGCAGGTCGCAGGAGAGCACCACCGTATGGGCGTTGCGATCCTCGAGCGCGGCGTCGAGGGCCTTGCGCGCGGCCTTCACCGCCTCGGGCGCCGCGCCGGCGCGGCGCGCGCCGCCCAGGCCCTTGAAGCGCGGATCGCCCTTTTCGCGGCGTTTGTCGGGGGTCGCGAACAGATAGACCAGCGGCCAGCCGCCGTGATCGAGGTCGACCACCCGCACGCCCTGCCGGGCGAGCCGGTCGCGGTTGAGCCTCAGCATCGCCTGGATCTCCGGGGCGCCGGTGAACTGCAGGCCGATGTGCAGCAGGATTCGGCGTGGCTGCGCCTGGCTCATGTCGCCCCGCTCCCTGTCGTAGTGCGCGTCAGCCGCGGGCCTCAGCCCTCGGCGCCCCCGACATAGCGGCGGGCGTAGCGCGGGCCAAGGGAGGTCAGGACCTCGTAGCCCGTGGTGCCGATGCCCTTGGCGAGCGCGTCGACCGACTGGTTGGGGCCCAGCACCTCGACCATCGCGCCGGGGGCGGGCTCGGGCATGTCGGTCAGGTCGAGGGTGATCATGTCCATGCTCACCCGCCCCACCAGCGGCGCCGGGCGCCCGTCGAGATAGAGGTTCAGCCCCTTGGACAGCCGGAAGAACCCGTCGGCGTAGCCCAGCCCCAGCACGCCGATGCGCGAGGGGCGGCGCGCGGTCCAGGTCCCGCCATAGCCCACGCTCTCGCCCGCCGCGATCTCGCGCACCTGCAGGAGGGGGGCGTGGAGGTGGACGACGGTCTGCGCCTCCATGAACGGCTCGCCGCCATAGAGGCCCACGCCCGGCCGGGTCAGGTCGAAGTGATAGTCCGGCCCCAGCAGCGTGCCCCCGGTCGCCCCCAGCGACAGGCGCGCGCGGGGCGCCAGCGCGTGCAGCAGCTGCGCGCGCCCGGTGAAGGCCCCGCGCTGGCGGGCGTTGCCGGAGTTCTCGGGCTCGTCCGCGCAGGCCAGGTGCGACATCACCAGCGAGATCTCGAGCTCGCGCGGGGGATCGGCGCGCAGGGCGTCGATCTCGGCCGGCGTGAAGCCCAGCCGGTTGATGCCCGATTCGATATGCAGCCCCGCGCGGGGCGGAGAGGCGAGACCCAGCGAGGGCAGCGCCTCGCGAAAGGCCTGGACGTGGAAGGGCGAGGCCAGCACCGGGATCAGGTCGGCGCCGCGAAAGGCCTCGAGGTCGCCCGGCATGAAGCCGTTGAAGACGTGGATCGGCGCCTCCGGGCCCAGCACCGCGCGCAGCTCCGCGCCCTCGCTCGCGTGGGCCACGAAGAAGGTCCGCGCGCCGGCCGCGCGAAGCGCCCGCGCCACGGGGGCCACCCCCAGCCCGTAGGCGTCGGCCTTGATCACGGCCGCGGCCTCGGCCTTGCCCGAGCGCGCCTGCAGCGCGCGCCAGTTGGCCCCGATCGCGTCGAGATCGACGCTCAGGACCGGGCGCGAGGCCGCGGGGCGCGCGGGGGGCGCGAAGGGCGAGATCGCGGCCGGGGGCGTCGCGGCCCCCGCCGCAAGGGAATCAGAAGCCGTCATGCTCCGCGTAGCCCTCCGAGCGCGCGAGGTTGCCGAAGCGGGTGAACCTGCCCTCGAACGACAGCTCGACGGTGCCGATGGGGCCGTGGCGCTGCTTGCCGATGATCAGCTCGGCCTTGCCGCGCACGGATTCCATCACCTCCTGCCAGCGCATCGTGGCCTCGACGTCGGCCTCCGAGGGCTTCTCGCGTTCCTTGTAGTATTCCTCGCGGAACACGAACATCACCACGTCGGCATCCTGTTCGATAGATCCCGATTCCCGAAGGTCCGACAGCTGCGGCCGCTTGTCCTCCCGGCTCTCGACCTGGCGCGAGAGCTGGGAGAGCGCGATGACCGGGATGTCGAGCTCCTTGGCGATGGCCTTCAGGCCCATCGAGATCTCGGCGATCTCGTTGACCCGGCCCTCGGTGCGCCCCGAGCCGCGGATCAGCTGCAGGTAGTCGATGACCAGCGCGTCGAGCCCGTGGGTCCGCTTCAGCCGCCGCGCGCGGGCCGCCAGCGTGGCGATGGGGATCGAGGCGGTGTCGTCGATGTAGAAGGGCATCTTCTCGAGTTCGCGCGCGGCCTCGACGAAGCGGCGGAACTCCTCCTCCTCCATGTCGCCGCGGCGGATCTTCTCGGAGGCGATGCGGGACTGTTCGGAGAGGATTCGGGTGGCGAGCTGCTCGGCCGACATCTCGAGGCTGAAGAACCCCACCCGTCCGCCGTTGAGCGTGCCGAAGGTGCCGTCGGGGCGCTCCCCCTCCCGGAACGCCTTGGCGATGTTGAAGGCGATGTTGGTGGCGAGCGAGGTCTTGCCCATCGAGGGCCGCCCCGCGAGGATCAGAAGGTCCGAGGGGTGCAGGCCGCCGAGCCGCTTGTCGAGGTCGATCAGCCCCGTCGAGATCCCCGCCAGCCCGCCGTCGCGCTGATAGGCGGCGTTGGCGACCTCGATGGCGTCGGTCGCGGCCTTCAGGAAGCTGACGAAGCCGCCGTCCGAGCGGCCCTTCTCGGCCAGACCGTAGAGCTGCTGCTCGGCCTGCACGATCTGTTCGGTCGGCTCGAGGTCGACGTCGGCGCGCTGGGCGCGGTCGCGGATCTCGACGCCGATGCGCATCAGCTCGCGGCGGATGGCGAGATCGTAGATCGCCTGCGAGTAGTCCTTGGCCGAATAGATCGACACCGCGGCCCCGGCGAGGCGGGCCAGATACTCAGCCCCGCCCAGCTCCTTGAGCCCCTCGTCGTCCTCGAGGAAGGTCTTCAGGGTGACGGCGTTGGCCTGGAAGTTCTTCTGGATGCGCCGCGCGGCGGTCTCGTAGATGCGCGCGTGCACGGGGTCGTAGAAATGTTCGGGCTGAAGCAGGCCCGAGACGCGGTCGTAGACCTCGTTGTTGATCAGGATCGCGCCCAGCAGCGCCTGCTCGGCCTCGATGTTGGAGGGCGGCGCGGCCGCCTCGGGCATGGCCGGACGGGACCCCTCGCCGTGAGGCTCGGGGGAATGGGGCTGGGGCTCGCCGGGGGCGAGCGATCCGTCATGCATGGTGGGGTCTCCCTGCTCGAAGGCCCTGCAGTCTACACCGGGATGCGGTTATCCCCGGCCTGTGAATAACGGGGACGGATGCCGCGCGACGCGACGTTCCGGGGCTTCGTCCCCGGTCGCGCCCCCGGTTGCGCCCCCGGTTGCGTCGGGGCCGTGGCCTGCCCATGGTAACACGCGACGCCGGAAAGGCGACCCGCCGGATGCTCTGGGAGATGACGATGACGCTGCGGATCAACGACACCGCGCCCGACTTCGAGGCTGACACCACCGAGGGGAAGATCGCCTTCCACGACTGGATCGGCGACGGCTGGGCGATCCTGTTCAGCCATCCCAAGGACTTCACCCCCGTGTGCACCACCGAGCTGGGGACCATGGCCGGGCTCAGCGAAGCGTTCACGCGGCGCAACACCAAGATCATCGGCATTTCGGTCGACCCGGTCGAGGCGCACCATCGCTGGAAGACCGACATCGCGACGGCCACGGGGTCGAGCGTCTCCTACCCGATGATCGGGGATCCGGACCTGAAGGTCGCGAAGCTCTTCGGGATGCTGCCCTCCGAGCTTGACGGAACCTCCGAGGGGCGGACCGCCGCCGACAACGCCACCGTCCGCACGGTGTTCGTGATCGGGCCGGACAAGAAGATCAAGATGACCATGTCCTACCCGATGACCACGGGCCGCAACTTCGACGAGCTGCTGCGGGTGATCGATTCCCTGCAGCTGACCGCAGGCCACAAGGTCGCGACGCCGGCCAACTGGAAGTCGGGCGAGGACGTGATCGTGGTCCCTGCCGTCTCCGACGACGACGCCCGCGCCCAGCACGGCTCGTTCGAGGCCAAGCTGCCCTACCTGCGCATGGTCAAGCAGCCCGGCGCCTGAACCCTCGGCCGTCGCGCTCGGTCGCCGAAAGGACACGGGCCGCCCGAGGGGGCGGCCCTTTCTCGTTTCGCGGGGTGCGTGAGGGTCACTCTTCGGCGGACGCCGGGGCGGCGAGCATGCCGCCCACTCGACCTTCAGCCGTCCGAGGAGGGCGTCGGCGCCCGCGGCGCGCTGGTCGAAACTGCACCGGCAGCCCTCGGGCTCGGAGGCGCGGCGCAAGCCGATCCGGTCGGGGGCGAACCGCCGCCAGCTCTCGGCGCTCAGCCGCGCGACGGTCTCCTCCCAGGTGGCGGCGCAGATGTTCCTGTTGCGCAGGAGCGCAGCGGCGCGGCCGTTGGGCTTGGCCGTTGGGGAGACGTCCAGGAAGGCCATCTCGACCTCGCGCCCCTGGCTCTCGAAGGCGTGGATCCGCACTGTCTGGGGACGTCGAGATCTTCGAGCGGGGGGACGTCGCTGTCCTGCGCGGCCAAGCGGACCGAGCGCAGGAGCGCGGGGGACGAGCCGGAAGCCGGGGGCGGCGCAAAGGCGCGGCATCCCCGTCTCCGTCAGGGCGGGGTCGCGCGCGGCAGGGCGAGGCCCCGCCCGCCGCCGCAGCCAGGTCGCCCCTTGGCGAGCGCGTCAGGCGCCGCCGCGTCGGCCGTCCTCGTCGGCTTCCTGCTCGCCTTCGGGGTCCAGCAGCCGCGCGCCGGGGCCAAGCGCGGCCAGCGCGTCGCCGGGATTGCGCAGGGGGCAGCGGCTGACCGAGAGGCAGCCGCAGCCGATGCAGCCCTCCATCTGGTCGCGCAGTCGGGTCAGCCGCTCGATCCGCGCGGTGAGGCCCGTGCGCCAGTTCTCGGCCAGGCGCGCCCAGTCCTCGGGCGAGGCGACCTCGTCATGGGGCAGGGCCGAGAGCTGCTCGCGGATCTCGCGCAGCGGAACGCCCGCGCGCTGGGCCACCCGGATCAGCGCCAGCCGCCGCAGCGAGGCGCGGAAATAGCGCCGGTGGTTGGCCGGCGTCCGCCAGCCCTCGAGGAGCCCCTGCGACTCGTAGAAATGCAGGGTCGAGACCGGGACGCCCGAGCGCTCGGCCAGTTGCCCCACGCTCAGGGCCTCGTAACGGCGCCCCTTGCGATCGGGACCCGTCGTCCTACCGTGCTGCGTCGCATCGTCCACCGTCTTGCCCGCCCTTGACCTCAACTAAACTCGAGGTCCTACCTGACCGCGCATCGCCGCCAATATCAAGGGATGCCTGCCATGTCCGCGCCCTCCGCCCCCGCCCGCCCGTTCCGTGTCGCCGTCCTGCAGGGGAGCGTGCGCCAGGGCCGGCGCAGCGAGGCCATCGCCGGCTGGGCGCTGGCCCGCCTGGCCGCGGATCCCCGCTTCGAGGCCGACCTGATCGACCCGCGCGCCCTCGGCCTGTCGCTGTGGCACGACGCCATGGCGCCCGAGGCGCTGTCCGCCCTGCGCGCGCGCATCGCCGCCGCGGACGCCTTCCTGCCGGTGTTCCCGGAGTACAACCGCGGCTATCCCGCCGCCCTCAAGGCGCTGATCGACCTTGCCGGCGGCGAATGGCGCGAGAAGCCGGCGGCCTTCGTCTCCTACGGCGGGCGCGCGGGCGGCGCGCGGGCGGCCGAGCAGCTTTCGCAGGTGATGGGCGAGCTGCACGTGGCGACCCTGCGCGACGGGGTGCTGCTGGCCGACATCGGCCGCCTGTTCGACGCGGAGGAGCGCTTTGCCCCCGACGCCCCGGCCGAGGCGGCGCTGAGCCTCGTCCTCGACCGTCTCGCGTGGTGGGCCGCGCCCTTGCGCGCGGCGCGCGAGTCTGCCGCCGCCCTGCCTGGAAAGGACGCCGCATGAGCGCCTCTGCCGACGTGCGCGCGCCGGGGGCGGCGGGGCTGGGGGCCTCGCCCTCCACGGCCACGATGATCTCGCTGCTGGCGGCTTCCTCGCTGACGATCATGGCCTCGACGGTGATCTCGCCCGGCCTGCCGGGGATGGAGGCGCATTTCGCCGACGATCCCGACGCGGCCCTGCTGACCCGCCTGGCGGTGACGTTGCCGGGGCTTCTGGTGGCGATCTTTGCGCCGCTGGCCGGCGGGCTGTCGGACCGGCTGGGGCGGCGGCGGATCCTGCTGGCTGCGATGGTCCTCTACGTTCTGGCGGGCATGTCGGGTCTGCTGCTCGACACGTTGCCCGCGATCCTGGTGGGGCGGGCCATGCTGGGGGTGGCGGTGGCGGGCGTGCTGACCTCGGCCTCGGCCATGGCCGGCGACCTGTTCCGGGGCGAGGCCCAGACCCGCTTCATGGGCCGCCAGGCCTCGGCCATGGGCTTTGCCGGCCTGATCTTCCTGACCGGCGGCGGCCTGCTGGCGGAAATGCACTGGCGCGCGCCCTTCGGCCTTTATGGCATCGCGCTGCTGGTGCTGGCCGCGGCCGCGGTGTTCCTGCCCGAGACCCGGGGCGCCGCCGCCCGCAGCCAGGCCGCGGCCGAGGACGATGGCGCGACCGCGCCCTGGGGGTCGCTGGCGATCCTCTATTTCCTGGGCCTCGGCACCATGGTGGCGATGTATGTGATGCCGGTGCAGCTGCCCTTCCGCCTGCGGGAGCTGGGCATGGACGCGCCCAGCCAGGCGGGCCTGGCGCTGGGGGTGTTCACGCTGGTGTCCTCGATCTCGGCGTTCGGGGCGGCGTTGCTGCGCGGGCGGCTGGGGGCGGGGGGAATGTTCGCCCTCTCGTTCCTGGGGCTGGGGGCGGGGCTGGCCTGGGTCTCGGTCTCTTCGGACCTGCTCTCGATCTGCCTCGGCGGCGCGGTGGCGGGCGCGGCGATGGGGCTGACGATGCCCAACCTGTTCAACACCGTGGTCTCGCTGGCGCCGGCGCGGGTGCGCGGACGGGCCACCGGAGGCATGACCTCGGCGGTCTTCCTGGGGCAGTTCGTCTCGCCGCTGCTCTCCCAGCCCGCGGCCGAGGCGTGGGGCTATGGCGGGGCCTTCCTCGCGGCGGGCGTCTTCGCCCCGCTGCTCGCGGTCGTCGCCCTTCTGGCGCGCCGCTCCTTCAGAGCCTAGTGTCCGCGCCGACAAGAAACCCTGGAGGAGACCCGCTCATGTCCGACGCCTCGCTGGTGCGCACCGAGAAGGAGGGGCGCATCGCCCGCATCGTGATGGAGGCGCCGCCGCTCAACGCGCTGACCCTGCCGATGCTGGACCAGATCCTGGCCGCCTACCGGGCCGCGGCCGCCGACGACAGAGTGCGCGCCGTGATCCTGTGCAGCGCGCTCGAGAAGGTGTTCTGCGCGGGCCTCGACCTGAAGCTGCTGCGCGAGGAGGGGCAGGGCGGGGTCCGGGCGCTGCTCCAGAAGCTGTATCTCGACATGCTCGACGTGCAGCACACGATGGGCAAGCCGACGATCTCGGCGGTGTCGGGCGCGGCGCGGGGCGGGGGCATGACCCTCTCGATCACCTGCAACGTGATCGTGGCCGACGAGAGCGCGACCTTCGGCTACCCCGAACTCGACAACGGTCTGATCCCGGCGATCCACTTCGTGCACCTGCCGCGCGTGATCGGGCGCCACCGGGCCTTCGACCTGCTGTTCTCCGGCCGCAGCTTCAAGGCCGAGGAGGCCGAGCGCATGGGCCTCGTCGCCCGCGTCGCCCCCGGGCGCGGCGCGCTCGAGGCCGCGATGGAGATGGCCGAGAACTTCGCCCGCCAGCCCCCCGGCGCCACGAGGATCGCCCACGCGGCCTTCATGCGCGCCCAGGACATGGACTTCCGGCGCGAGGTCGCGGACGTGACCGAGACCTTCATCAACGTCTCCCAGACCGAGGAGACCCAGGCCGGCCTGGCCGCCTTCGCCGAGAAGCGCACGCCCCCCTGGCGCTGAGCGCCCCGCGTCCCGGCCTTCCGCCGACGCGTCGGGCCCTCCGGCCCGCGGCGGTGCGTCGGGCCCTCCGGCCCGCGGCGGCGCGTCGGGCCCCCGGGACTGCGGCGGTGCGTCGGGCCCCCGGGCCCGCAACGGTGCGTCGGCGGGACCCGGTTGCGCATCGCGCCGCGATCGCCTTGATCTGGGACGAGGCGCCGGGCAGGGGGCCTGGACCGGCACGGGACCGGGCGCGAGGCCGAGGGCGTCGGGGATCGCCCGGCGACCCCTCGACACGGGAGCGGACATGAGCGCGACGACGTCAGCACTGGAGCGGGCATGACCCTCTCGATGTCGGTCCTCCGCCGGTCGCCGCAATTTCCGGCGCGCGCGTGCGGGGCGCTCGCCCCGCGCTCGACGCCCGCGCGCGTCGGTCCCGCCGCGCGATGAGCCGGATGCGCCGTCCCCCGCCCTCGCCCGCCGCCCGGCGTCTCGCCGCGATCGAGGCGCCGGTCGCGCCGCTGCTGCGCCGCTCGGCCCGGCTGACCACGGCGGCCGCGCTGCTGTGGCCGGTGCAGGCGGCGGCCCTAGCCTGGGCCGTGTCGGGCTGGGTCGAGGGGGGCGCGCCCCTCTCCGACACGCTGATCTGCGCGCTGGCGTTCCTGGCTGCCGCCGCCGTGCGGGCGGGCCTCGATCACCGCGCCGGCGCGCTCGCCTTCGACGCCGCCGACCGCACGCTGGAAACCGAGCGCGCCCGCCTGGTCGAGGCCGAAAGCCTGCGCGGGGACGACGCCGCCCCGGCGCCCTCCCCGACCCCTGAGACCGCGGTAGCGAAGTCCGGCGCCGCGACGCCGCCGGCCGCGTCCGGCGGCGCCCTCGCCGGCCCTGCCGAAACCCCGCCAGGCGCGCGCGAGAGCGACCCCGAGCCTGCGGCCGGGCAGGGCGCCTCGTCGGCCTCGGCCGCCGCGATGGCCGCGCAGAAGCTGCCGATGCTGGTTCCCTACCTCGCCCGCTACCGGCCCGCGGCGCTGCGGGCGGTGGCCGGGCCGCTGGCGATCCTGGTCGTGGCCTTTCCCGTCTCCTGGGCGGCGGGGCTGATCCTGCTGATCGCGGGCCCGCTGATCCCCCTGTTCATGGCCCTGATCGGCGTCGCCGCGGCCAAGGCCAGCCGCCGGCAGCTGGCCGAGATCACCGACCTCAACGCCCTGCTGATGGAGCGGCTCGCGGCCCTCCCCGACATTCGCCTGCTCGACGCGCGCGCGCGGCTGGCCCGCGACTTCGCCGCCCGCTCGGACGGATTGCGGACGCGCACGATGGCGGTGCTGAGGGTCGCGTTCCTGTCCTCGACGGTGCTCGAGCTGTTCGCGGCGCTGGGCATCGCCATGGCGGCCGTCTACGTGGGGTTCTCCCTGCTCGGCACGCTGAACTTCGGCGCCTGGGGGGCGCCGCTGACGCTCGCCGAGGGCCTGTTCCTGCTGCTGCTCGCGCCCGAGTTCTTCCAGCCGCTTCGCGACTTCGCCGCCGCCTGGCACGATCGCGCCTCGGCGCTGGCGGTGGCCGAGGACCTGCTGCAGGCCGAGGCCGCCGAGCCCCCCCGGATCCTGGGTCGCGGCGCCCCGGCCGCGCCGCTTGCCGGCCCGGCCACGATCGTCCTTTCGGGCCTCGTCGCCCGCGGCCGGCCGCTGCCGGACGCCGAGATCGCGCCGGGCGACACGCTCGCGCTCACCGGTCCCTCGGGCGCGGGCAAGTCGACGCTGCTGGCCGCGCTGGCGGGGCTGATCGCCCCGGAGCGGGGCCGCATCGAGGTCGCCGGGCGGGCGCTGAGCGATCAGACCGCCGACGCCTGGCGCGCCCGCCTCGCCTGGATCCCGCAGACCCCGCATTTCCCCGACGCGCCCCTGCGCGAGATCCTCGACCCCCGCGGGACCGGCGACCTCGCCGCCGCGCTGGCGGCCGCCGAGGCCGAGGGGATCGTCGCGGCCCTCCCCCAGGGCCTCGAGGCGCGCCTGTCGGAGAGCGGCGCCGGGGTCTCGGGCGGCGAGGCGCGCCGGCTGATGGTCGCCCGCGCCTTCGCCTCGCGCGCCGATGTGCTGCTGGCCGACGAGCCGACCGCCGATCTCGATTCCCGGACCGCCGAAGCGGTGATCCGCGGGTTGCGCCGGCTGGCCGGGCAGGGCGTGACGGTGATCGTGGCGACCCACGATCCGGCGCTGGTCGCGGCGATGGGGCGGGAGCTGCGCCTCGTCCCCGCCTCGCTGCCGGCCGAGGCGCCGGCATGAGGCCGCTGGTCTCCGCCCTTCGCCTGCTGTGGCGCGGCCAGCGGCGCGCGCTGCTGTTGGGCTTGCTGCTGGCGGTCTGCGTCCTGGCGATGGGGGCGGCGCTGCTGGGCCTCTCGGGCTGGTTCGTCACCGCGGCCGGGGCCGCGGGGCTGGCGGGGGCGGGCCTGAGCTTCGAGGTGTTCCGCCCCGCCGCCGGGGTGCGCTTCTTCGCGCTGGGCCGCACCGCCGCGCGCTTTGGCGAGCGGCTGACCACCCATGACGCCACGCTGCGCGCCCTCTCGACGCTGCGCATCGACCTGATGCGCCGCCAGGCCGCCGCCCCCTGGGAGGCGCTGACCCGCCTGCGCGGACCCGTCGCGCTGACCCGGATCACCGCGGATGTCGACGCGCTCGACGGGCTCTACCTGCGTCTCGCGCTGCCGCTGGCGGCGGGGGGGCTGGCGCTGGCCGGGGCGTTCGCGCTGCTGGCCTGGCTGGTGAGCCCGGGGATCGCGGCGCTGGCCTGCGGGGGGCTGGCGCTCGGCGGCGCGCTGGTGCTGTGGGGGGCGGGGCGCGCGGCCTTCGCGCCCTCGGCCGCCGCCGAGGCGGGCGCGCAGGAGCTGCGGCGCGGGATGATCGACCTCTCCCGCGCGCGCCGCGACCTGGTGGTGTTCGGCGGCATGCAGGCCGCCCGCGGCCGCGCCGGCGAGGCCGACGCCCGCTCCCGCGCCGCGCTGCGCGCCGTGGACGGGGTCGAGCGTCGGGCCGGCCTGCGCCTGTCGATTCTCGCGGCCGGCCTGACCGCGGCCGTGCTCGTCGCCGGGGGGCGCCTTGTCGAGGCGGGCGAGATCCCCGCTGCGGTGGCCGCGCTTGCGGTGTTCGCGACCCTGGCGCTGGCCGAGACGCTGGCCCCCCTGCGCCGCGGCGCGGTGGAGCTGGGCCGGATGCGCGACGCCGCCGCCCGCGTGATGGCAGAGCCGGACAGGACGCCCGACGAGGCGCCCGACAGGGCGTCCGGCGACGCCGCGACGCCGGCCGCCGCCGGCGCGCCCCCTGCGTTGACGCTCGAGGCCGTCAGCCTGCGCCGCCCGGGCGCCGCGCGGCCGGTGCTGCACGACGTCTCGCTGCGCGTCGGACCCGGCGAGACGGTGGCGCTGGTCGGCCCCTCGGGCGTCGGGAAATCCACCCTGCTGACCCTTGCGGCCGGTCTCGTCGCCCCCGACGCCGGGCGGGTGAGCTGGCGCGGCCGGCCGCTCTCGTCCTTCCCCGAACCCGCGCTGCGCGCCGAGATCGGCTTCCTGCCCCAACGCTCCGCCCTGGTGGCGGGATCCGTGCTCGAGAACCTGGGACTTGCCCGCGACGACCTGACCGAGGCCGAGGCCTGGGCCGCCCTCGAGGCCGCCGCCCTGCGCGAGACCATCGCGGCGAGGGGCGGGCTGCATGCGCGCCTTGGCGAGGCCGGCGCCGGCCTTTCGGGGGGCGAGTCCCGCCGCCTGGCGCTGGCGCGCACCCTGTTGCGGCGCCCCGCGCTGCTGCTGCTCGACGAGCCGACCGAGGGGCTCGACGCCGCGTCCGCCCGCCGGGTCCTTTCGGGCTTGCGCGCCTACCTGCCCGGGGCGGCGATCCTGCTCGCCTCCCATCGCGCCGCCGAGCGCGAGGCGGCGGATCGGCTCCTGCCGCTGGGCTGAGGCCGCGGGGGCGAAACAGGTCGACGGATCGTGATCGCCTGTGCAGAAATTACGCGGCGAAAGCAGCCTTATGCCGCATTCCGGATCAAATTCGTATCAGGGAATATATTTACGAAACGACAAGCGAGTCGCGGCGGCGCCGTCTGAGGCCGCCCCTCTCCGTCTCTCCGTCACCCAAGGAGACTCCGCATGGAGCTGGACGTCGTCGACCTCTCCCGTCTGCAATTCGCACTGACGGCGCTGTACCATTTTCTGTTCGTCCCCCTGACGCTGGGCCTCTCGGTCCTGCTGGCGATCATGGAGACGGTCTACGTCATGACCCGCCGCCCGATCTGGCGGCAGATGACCAAGTTCTGGGGCACGCTGTTCGGCATCAACTTCGTGCTGGGCGTGGCCACGGGCATCACCATGGAATTCCAGTTCGGGATGAACTGGAGCTACTACAGCCACTACGTCGGCGACGTCTTCGGCGCGCCGCTCGCGATCGAGGGCCTGATGGCCTTCTTCCTCGAGGCGACGTTCGTGGGCCTGTTCTTCTTCGGCTGGGACAAGCTGACCCCGCGGGTGCACCTTCTGGTCACCTGGCTGGTGGCCTTCGGCTCCAACTTCTCGGCGTTGTGGATCCTGATCGCCAACGGCTGGATGCAGAACCCCGTGGGGGCCGAGTTCAACCCGATGACCATGCGCATGGAGATGACCTCCTTCTACGAGGTCATGTTCAACGAGGTGGCCCAGGCCAAGTTCGTGCATACGGTGTCGGCGGGCTATGTCTGCGCCTCGGTCTTCGTGCTGGGGGTGTCGTGCTGGTATCTGCTCAAGGGCCGGCATGAGCAGCTCGCGCGGCGCTCGATCACGGTGGCCTGTTCGTTCGGGCTGGCCTCGGCGCTGTCGGTCGTCGTGCTGGGGGACGAGTCGGGCTACAACGCCTCCCACTCCCAGAAGATGAAGATGGCCGCCATCGAGGCGATGTGGGAGACCGAGCCCGCCCCCGCCTCCTTCACCCTCTTCGGCATCCCCGACCAGGCGGACCGCGAGACGCATTATGCCGTCCACATCCCCTATGTGATGGGGCTGATGGGCACCCGCTCGCTGACCACCGAGATCCCGGGCATCAAGCAGCTTGTGGGCGAGGCCGAAACCCGCATCCGCTCGGGCATCGTGGCCTACGACAACCTGATGACCATCCGCGAGCTGCGCGACGAGGCGCCGGCCGAGGCGCTGATCTCGTTCGAGGATCACGGCCCCGACCTGGGCTTCGCCTTCCTGCTCAAGCGCTATCTCGACGACCCGCGCGAGGCGAGCGAGGAGCAGATCCTGCAGGCCGCGTGGGACACCGCGCCGACCGTGTTCCCGATCTTCTGGACGTTCCGGATCATGGTCGGGCTGGGGTTCCTGTTCATCGGGGTGATGGGGCTGTTCTTCTTCCTCAACAGCTTCGGCAAGGGGCGCTATCCGCGCTGGGCGCTGCGCCTGGCGGTGGTCATCATCCCCGCCCCCTGGATCGCGGCCGAGTGTGGCTGGATCGTCGCCGAGTACGGCCGCCAGCCCTGGACGGTGGACGGGGTGCTGCCCACCGCGCTCTCGGTCAGCCACCTGTCGGTGACCGACCTGCTGATCACGCTGGCGGGGTTCATCGCCTTCTACACCGTGCTTTTCGTGATCGAGATCGCGTTGCTGCTGAAGTACATCCGCCTCGGCCCCCACCAGGACGTCGAGGAGACCGAGGACTGGATCCGCCGTCGCCGCACCTTGCTGCAGGGCGGCCGCGGCGCGGTCCAGCCGGGGGAGTGAGATCATGATCCTGCACGAGCTCATCGACTTCTCGACGCTGCGGGTGATCTGGTGGGCGCTGCTGGGCGTCCTGCTGATCGGCTTCGCGCTGACCGACGGCTTCGACATGGGGACCGGCGCGCTGCTGCCCTTCGTCGCCAGGACCGACCTCGAGCGGCGGGTGGTGATCAACACCGTCGGCCCGGTGTGGGAGGGCAACCAGGTCTGGTTCATCCTCGGGGGCGGGGCGATCTTCGCCGCCTGGCCCCCGCTCTATGCGGTCAGCTTCTCGGGCTTCTATCTCGCGATGTTCACGGTGCTGGCGGCGCTGATCCTGCGGCCCGTGGGCTTCAAGTACCGCTCCAAGCGCGAGGGGGCGCGCTGGCGGCGCAACTGGGACCGGGCGCTGTTCCTGGGCGGCGCGGTTCCGGCCACGGTGTTCGGCGTGGCGGTCGGCAACGTCCTGCAGGGCGCGCCCTTCCACCTGACGCCCGACCTGATGTCGCGCTACGACGGCTCGGCGCTGGGGAAGTTCTTCCTGCTGCTCGATCCGTTCTCGCTGCTGTGCGGAGCGGTCTCGATGGCGATGCTGCTGATGCACGGCGCGGCCTGGCTGGGGCTGAAGACCGAAGGCGACATCGCCGCGCGGGCGCGCCGCTACGGCTCGGTCGCGGGGCTGGTCGCGGCGGGGGGCTACGCGCTCGCCGGGCTGTGGCTGCTGGTGGGCGTCGACGGCTACCGGTTCGTGCAGGCGCCCTCGCCCGACGGCCCCTCCAACCCGCTGCTTTCGGAGGTGGTGCGCGAGGGCACGTGGCTGGTCGCCTATCTCGACCGGCCCTGGATCCTGGTCGCCCCGCTGATGGGGTTTGCGGGCATCGCCATGGCGGTGCGCGGCCTGCGGGCGGGGCGCGAGGTCTCGACCCTGGGCTGGTCGAAGATGGCGATCGTGGGGATCATCTCCTCGGTGGGGCTGACGATGTTCCCCTTCATCTTGCCCTCGACGGTGGATCCCAGTTCCTCGCTGACGGTGTGGGACGCCTCGTCCTCGCATCTGACGCTGTTCGTGATGCTGGGGGCGACGGCGATCTTCCTGCCGCTGATCCTGGTCTACACCGCCTGGGTCTACCGGGTCCTGTGGGGCAAGGTGACCGAGGCCGAGGTTACCGAAAAGGGCGAAAGCCTCTACTGAACGGGAGCAGCGACGATGTGGTATTTCGCCTGGATGCTCGGCCTTCCGCTCGCGGCGCTCTTCGCCGTGGTCAACGCGATGTGGACCGAGATGCAGATGGACCGCACCCTCGAGGAGGGCGGCGAGGACTGAGCGGGCAGGGGGCGTCCTCCAGGGCGCCCCTTGGCCGGTCCGCCCGCCGAAGGCGACCACGGCCCCGCCGCATTGCGGCGGTCGCTCGGCTGCGGCCCTAGGGGCCGGGCAAGGTCAATCCTGGGAGGGCTGGAGCGGGTGAAGGGAATCGAACCCTCGTCGTAAGCTTGGGAAGCTTCTGC
>NZ_CAXBOD010000008.1:0-116161 GCF_963977235.1 uncultured Albimonas sp. | reverse complement strand
GAGAACAGGCGCTCGCGCCCGGGTCGGGCGGGGCGCCGGGCGCCTGGAGTTGCGGGGCGCGCGGATGGGGCGGGGGGCGGCGCGCCCGGAGGACGGGGGGGCGCCCGCCCCGGGGGGCTGGGGCGGGCGCGCCGGGGGCGGCGGGGGGTCAGGACCGGAAGGGGGTCCCTAGGGGGGAGGTGCGCAGGCCGGGGCGCAGGCGGGTCCAGGGCAGGGTCGCGGGATCGACGGCCATCGGGCCGGGGGCGGCGCAGACGAGGATGGCCTCGGCGATCGGCTGGAAGTCGGCGCGGAAGTGGTTGGAGCTTTTGACCACCAGGATCTTCTCGTCCTCGGGCGGGACGCCCAGCGAGCGGAACATCTCCCGGTCCGCCATCTGCGCCTTGGTCGAGACCAGCGCGATCTTCACCTCGCCGATGCGCAGCAGGGCCGAGGGGCCCATGTCCATCGTCCGGCCCGAGAAGTATCCGCCCCGGGCGAGGAACCGGCCGTCGGTGAGCTTCTCGATCAGGAACTCCGCCTCGTAGGGGGCGTCGCCGGGGATCTTCGAGTTGGCGCCGAGCGCGAGCTTGATCGTGGCGCCCTCGCCGGCGGCGTGGCAGGCCGCGGCGCTTGCAGGGTCGAAGATGTTGCCGATGGCGCCCGAGGCCCCGCAGGCGACCAGCGCGCGCAGCATGCCCATGGTGTCGCTGTCGCCGCCGGCGCCGGGGTTGTCCTGGGTGTCGGAGATCACCACCGGTTTCGTCGCGCCCTCGGCGATGCGCATCGCCTCGCGCACGCCCTCCTCGGGGGACCAGACGGGGCCGGCGAAGTCGGCCTCGGCGGCCTCGATGGCCAGCGCCAGCTGCTCGGCGGCGATCTCGGCGCCGGGGCCGTAGGCGGTGATCGCCATGCCGCAGTCGGGGAAGTCGGCGGCCGGGAAGCCCATGTTGAAGGAGAGGGACGGGCAGCGGGGGTCGGCGACCAGCTCCTCGAGCCTGGCGTAGAGGTCCCTGGCGGGGTTCTCGAAGGTGGTCTGCCAGCTGATCGCGGTCAGGAAATCGATCTGGCGGAAGGCCTTGGCGAATTTTTCCCCGGCGAGCAGGCGGGCCATCATCCGGGCGGAGCGGCGGCCGGTCTCGGCCATGTCGACGTGGGGGTAGGTGCGGTAGCTCTCGAGCACGTCGGCCATCTCGACCATCAGGGGGGTGACGTTGGCGTGCAGGTCGAGGCTGACCGTGATCGGCAGATCGGCGCCGACCTGGGCGCGGATGCGCTTGAGGATCTCGCCCTCGCCGTCGTCGAGATGCTGGGTGACCATCGCGCCGTGCAGGTCGAGGCAGATGCCGTCGATCTCGCCGGCCTGGGCGATCAGCTCCAGCAGGCGGGCGGTGATGCGCTCGAACGCGTCCTGCGTCACGTGGGCGGAGGGGGAGGCCATGCAGTAGATCGTGGGGATGCACTCCCACCCCTGCTGCTCGCCGACCTCCATCGCGCCGCCGATGGCGGCGTTCACGCCGCGCACCTTCTCGCGCAGCTCCTCGCCCTCGGACATGCGGCCGTAGCCGCCGCCGCCCTCGAAGTCCCTGTAGGTGGCGAGCGACGGGCCGAAGGTGTTGGTCTCGTGCAGGAATCCGCCGAAGACGATGCGTTTGGGGGCCATCACGCAGCCTCGATCTTGTTGAGCCCGCACCAGCGGGCGATGAACAGGGCGATGGTCTCGGTCACGCGCTGGATCGAGGCCAGCTCCACCTTCTCGTCGAAGCCGTGCACGTTCAGGGCCTTGGGGCCGAAGCAGACGGCGGGGATGTCGTAGTAGAGCTCGTAGAAGCGGGTGTCGGTGAGGGCGGTGGAGGAGCGCAGCTCCATCATCTCGTCGCCGAAAACGTCGGAGTAGGCCGAGGACAGGACCTCGTGCAGCTCGTCGCCGTTCTCCAGCACCCAGCCTTCGGCCTGGAAGCCGTTCCAGACCACCTCGGGCGGGTTGTTGGCGAGGAACGGGTTCTCGCGCGCCGCGGCGGACACGCAGTCGAGGATCTCCTGCTTGCATTTGTCGAGGTCGAAGCCGGGCAGCACGCCGATGCGGCAGTCGACGTCGCACCAGGCGGGGACCGAGGAGGCCCAGTCGCCGCCCTGGATCTTGCCGGCGTTGAAGTTCAGCGGGTGGGGGACGTCCTTCCAGACCGGATCGTCGCCCTTGCGCGCGTTCCACTCCTCCTGCAGGGCCGAGAGCTTCTTCAACACCTCGAAGCTCGCCATGATCGCGTTCGAGCCTTCGCCCGCGACCGAGACGTGGACCGGCTTGCCGCGGACCTTCAGCTTGAACCACAGCACGCCGACCTGGGCGTTCGAAAAACGGTGGCCGGTGGGCTCGGGCAGCAGGGCCGCGTCGGCGCGGTAGCCGCGCTGCAGGGTCGAGAGGGCGCCGAGGCCGGTCGACTCCTCCTCGATCACCGACTGGAAGAAGACCGGGGCGGCGGGCTCGAACCCGGCCTTGCGGAGCGCGTCGAGGGCGAACAGCGCGCAGACCGTGCCGGCCTTCATGTCGCCCGCGCCGCGGCCGTTCATCCAGCCGTCCTTGATCGCGGGCTCGTAGGGCGGCGTCTCCCACATCTCGAGCGGGCCGGTGGGGACCACGTCGAGGTGGCCCTGAAGGATCAGCGAGCGGCCCTTGACCTGGTCCGGACGGTGCGCGCCGACGACGCTGCGGGCGCGAGAGAAATCGCCCTCGATCGGGCCGAAGCCCTTCAGGTCCTTGAGGTCGTCGAGCTCGATCTTCCAGTCGTCCACTTCGTAGCCGCGGGCGCGCAGGGCGGCGGCGATGAAGTCCTGGGCGGGGCCTTCCTCGAAGCGTTGCGAAGGGATCCTGACGAAATCGGCGAGAAAGGCGGTCTGCGACTCGAAGTTGTCGGCGACCGCTGCAACGATGGCGGCGCGATCTGCATCATCGACAGGCAGGTGAGCGGTCATCGGGCGTCTCCTTGGGCGCCGCGCATCAATTCGCACAGCGATACGGGGTTATTGGTTCGGACATAGATTGACAACGCCGTGACGCACGACGCAACCTTTCTCTCGCACCTGCAAAAGGCGCCGATCGACCCGCAGCCAGACGATCCGTGGCCCGCTGCGAAAAAACAAGATTGCCGGAGCCTGGCGCCCGAGTCCTTCCGGGGGGAAGGGGGCGCCGGCATTCCACGGCCGGCTGATCCGACAGGAGACGCGAATGTTCGACTTTCTCGCCAAGACGGGACGCCGAGCGGCGCCGCGCCGCCGGACCTCGGCCGCGCTGCTTGCCGGCGCCGCGGCCGCCGCGCTGCTCGCCACGCCGCTTTCGGCCCAGACCCTCAAGGTCGTGATGCACTCGTCGCTGCGCGTGCTCGACCCGATCATCACCACCGCCTACATGTCGCGGAACCATGGCTACATGGTCTTCGACACGCTGTTTGCGCTGAACTCGGACTACGAGATCAAGCCGCAGATGGCCGAGGGCTACGAGATCTCCGAGGACCAGCTGACCTGGACCATCACGCTCCGCGACGGGCTGGTGTTCCATGACGGCGCCCCGGTGACCGCCGAGGACGCTGTCGCCTCGCTCAAGCGCTGGGGCGAGCGCGACGGCATGGGCCAGAAGCTGATGGAGGCCGTCTCCGAGATGGTCGCCGTCGACGACAAGACCTTCGAGATCCGGCTGACCGAGCCCTATGGCCTGGTGCTGGATTCGATCGCCAAGCCGTCCTCGAACGTGCCCTTCATCATGCCCAAGCGCCTGGCCGAGGTTCCCTCGACCGAGCCGATCCCCGAGCAGATCGGGTCGGGGCCGTTCGTCTTCGTGCAGGACGAGTTCCAGCCCGGCGTGCAGACGGTCTACGAGAAGTTCGCCGACTACGTGCCCCGCGAGGAAGAGCCCTCCTGGGCCTCGGGCGGCAAGGTCGCCAAGGTCGACCGGGTCGAGTGGATCGTGATGTCCGACGCCCAGACCGCGATGAACGCGATGATGTCGGGCGAGATCGACTATTGGGAGCAGGTGCCGCTGGACCTGCTGCCGGTGCTCGAGCAGGTGCCCGAGGTCAAGGTCGACGTGCTCAACAAGATGGGCCTGGTGACCATCGGCCGGTTCAACTTCCTCAACCCGCCGTTCGACGACCTGAAGGTGCGTCAGGCGGCGATGATGGCGATGAACCAGGACGACGTTCTGGCCGCGCTGATCGGCAACCCCGACTACTACACCGCCTGCGGGGCGATGTTCCTGTGCGACACGCCGCTCGAGTCGGACGCGGGCGCGGGTCCGGTGCTGGAGAAGGACGACCTCGACGCCGCCAAGGCGCTGCTCGAGGAAAGCTCCTACGACGGCTCGCCGATCGTGATCATGCACCCCACCGACGTGGGCACGCTGAACACGCAGCCGGTGGTCGCCGCCCAGGCGTTCCGCGACATCGGCTTCAACGTCGACCTGCAGGCGATGGACTGGCAGACGCTGGTCGGGCGCCGCGCCTCCCAGGCGCCGCTGTCGGACGGCGGCTGGAACATGTTCTTCACCAACTGGGTGGGCGCGGACGTGTTCAACCCGATCGTGAACAACATGGTCAACGGCAAGGGCAAGGACGGCGGCTGGTTCGGCTGGCCCGACATGCCCGAGGCCGAGGAGCTGCGCACCGCCTACGCCAAGGCCGGCTCGGTCGAGGAGCAGGCCGAGATCGCCGAGAAGCTGCAGGCCTTCGCCTACGAGAACGCCATGTACATCCCGCTGGGCCAGTACACGACGCCGACCGCGTGGTCGGGCAAGCTCGACGGCGTCCTGGGCGGGCCGGCCCCGTTCTTCTGGAACATCTCGAAGTCCGAGTGACCTGATCCCCCGGCCCGGCCCCCGCCCGGGGGCCGGGCCTTCGACCCGAGCCGCGCGCCCAGGTTGGCCCAAGGGCCGGCCGATCCACGTCCCCGCGCCGTCCGTCCGCAGAAGGCGCCGCGGCTGCGAGCGAGGTTTCCCTCATGCTGTCCTACATCGTCCGGCGCGTGCTGGCGGCGATCCCCGTCATGATCTTCGTGGCGCTGTTCGTCTTCCTGCTGCTGCGCCTCTCGCCCGGCGATCCCGCCGCGATCATCGCCGGCGACACGGCCACGCCCGAGCAGCTCGAGCAGATCCGCGAGCGGCTGGGCCTGAACGATCCGATCTACATCCAGTTCGCCGACTGGGGCTGGCGCCTGCTGCAGGGCGACTTCGGCGAGTCGATCCTGTCGGGCACCCCGGTCGCCGGGATGATCGCCGACCGGATGGAGCCGACGATCTCGCTGGCGCTGACCACCATCATCCTCTCGATCGTCATCGCCGTGCCGCTGGGCGTGCTGGCGGCGTGGAAACACGGCACGATCATCGACCGGGTCGTGATGGCGATCTCGGTGCTGGGCTTCTCGGTGCCGGTGTTCGTGATCGCCTACGTGATGATCCAGGTGTTTGCGATCAATCTCAAATGGCTGCCGGTGCAGGGCTTCACCTCGATCTTCGACGATCCGGGGCGGTTCGCCGAACGCATCGCCATGCCGACGCTGACGCTGACCATGCTCTACATCGCGCTGATCGCGCGCATCACCCGCACCTCGATGCTCGAGACGCTGGGCGAGGATTTCGTGCGCACCGCGCGGGCCAAGGGCCTGGCCGAGCGGCGGGTGCTGATGAAGCACGCGCTGCGCAACTCGGCCGTGCCGATCGTGACCGTGATCGGCATCGGCTTCGCGCTGATCATCTCGGGCGTGGTGGTGACCGAGTCCGTGTTCAACCTGCCGGGGCTGGGCCGCCTGACCGTCGACGCGGTGCTGGCGCGCGACTACCCGGTCATCCAGGCCGTGATCCTGCTGGCCTCGATGCTCTACGTGGGGATCAACCTGTTGATCGACATCGCCTACGTCATCCTTGATCCGAGGATCCGCTACGCATGACGACCGCACCGGAGCTTTCCCCCGCGCCCGCCCGCGGCGCCGCCATGTGGCAGCGGACCCGGCAGATGTTCTTCGCCGGGCCCGTGACCACCACGGCGACCGTGGTGCTGATCGCGATCATCGTGATGGCGATCGCGGCGCCGCTGCTCGCGCCCCACGACCCGATCCGCCTGAACCCGGCGATGCGGCTGAAGCCGCCGTCCGACGAGTATCTGCTGGGCACCGACGCCTTCGGGCGCGACCTGCTGAGCCGGATCATCTACGGCGCGCGCATCTCGCTGGCCGTGGGCGTGGGGGCCGCGATCCTCTCGGTGGCGCTGGGGCTGGTGATCGGCCTCGTCTCGGGCTTCTTCCGGGGGCTCGACGCGGTGCTGATGCGCATCGTCGACGGGCTGATGGCGATCCCCTCGATCCTGCTGGCCATCGCCATCGTGTCGCTGTCGGGCGCGAGCCTGCAGACCGTGCTGATCGCCATCGTCATCCCCGAGGTGCCCCGCGTGGTGCGGCTGGTCCGCTCGGTGGTGCTCTCGGCGCGCGAGGAGCCCTATGTCGAGGCCGCGATCTCGGTCGGCACGCCGACCTGGAAGATCCTGACCCGCCACCTGCTGCCCAACACCATCCCGCCGCTGATCGTGCAGGGCACCTATATCTGCGCCGCCGCGATCCTGACCGAGGCGATCCTGTCGTTCCTGGGCGCGGGCATCAATCCCGAGACCCCGACCTGGGGGAACATCATGGCCGAGGGCCGCGTCTACTTCATCATCAACCCCGGGATCATCCTGTGGCCGGGCCTGGTGCTGTCGCTGGCGATCCTGTCGGTGAACCTGGTGGGCGACACCGTGCGCGACGCGCTCGATCCGCGCCTGGCCAAGAGGGGGATCGACCGATGAGCGAAGCCCGCACCGTGACCGAGGCGAGGCGCGAGGCGACCTCGCCCGACGGCAACGTGCTCGAGATCCGCAACCTCTCGATCGCGCTGGACGGGGACGACGAGGCCCGGGTGGTCAAGAACCTGTCGCTGTCGATCAAGCCGGGCGAGACGATGTGCCTGGTGGGCGAGAGCGGCTCGGGCAAGTCGCTGACCTCGCTTGCCGCGATGGGGCTGCTGCCCAAGGCGCTGCGGGCCACGACCGGGGAGATCCTGGTCAACGGGGTCGACGTGCTCAAGCAGTCGCCCAACCGGCTGCGCTCGATGCGCGCGACCCAGATGGCGATGATCTTCCAGGAGCCGATGACCGCCCTGAACCCGGTGATGAAGGTCGGAGACCAGATCGCCGAGGTGATGGAGGCGCACGGCCAGTCCAAGGGCGACCGCCGGAAGGCGGTGCTCGAGATCATGGAGCATGTGCATCTGCCCGACGTCGAGCGGATCTTCGGCTCCTACCCCCACCAGCTTTCGGGCGGGCAGCGCCAGCGGATCATGATCGCCATGGCCCTGGTGCTGCGGCCCAAGCTGCTGATCGCCGACGAGCCGACGACCGCGCTCGACGTGACCACGCAGGCGCAGGTGCTGAAACTGATCCGCGAGCTGCGCGAGGAGCTGGGCACCGCGGTGCTGTTCATCACCCACGACATGGGCGTGGTCGCCGAGATCGCCGACGACGTGACCGTGCTGCGGCTGGGCGAGGCGGTGGAGCGGGCGCCGGTGACCGAGCTGCTGCGCGGGCCCCGGACCGAGTATGCGCGCGAGCTGCTCTCGGCCGTGCCCTCGCTGATCCCGCGCGCCGCGCGTCCGGCGCCCAAGAAGGCGACGCCGGCGCTGAGCACCGAGGCGCTGACCAAGATCTACACCTCCAAGACCCTGCTCGGCAAAGCCAAGGAGACGCGGGCCGCCGACGCGGTCAACCTGACGCTCGGGCCGGGCCGGACGCTGGGGATCGTGGGCGAGAGCGGCTCGGGCAAGTCGACGGTGGCGCGCTGCATCGTGCGGCTGGTCGATCCGACCTCGGGCTCGGTGAAGATCTCGGGCGAGGAGATCGCGACGATCCCGCTCAGCCGCCTGAAGCCGCATCGCAAGCGGGTGCAGATCGTGTTCCAGGACCCGTTCCGCAGCCTCAACCCGCGCATCGAGGTCGGCGAGTCGATCATCGAGGGGCCGCTGAACTTCGGCGTCTCGCGCAAGCAGGCGATGAAGGACGCGGGCGAGCTGCTGGAGCTGGTGGGGCTGCCGCGCAGCGCCATCGACCGGTTCCCGCACCAGTTCTCGGGCGGGCAGCGCCAGCGCATCGCCATCGCGCGCGCGCTGGCGATGAAGCCGGACCTGCTGATCGCCGACGAAGCCGTCTCGGCGCTGGACGTCTCGGTGCAGGCGCAGGTGCTGCGGCTGCTCGACGAGATCCAGGAGCGGATGGGCATCGCGATCCTGTTCATCACCCACGACCTGCGCGTCGCCGCCCAGATCTGCGACGAGGTGATGGTGATGCGAAAGGGCCTGGTGGTCGAATCCGGGCCCGCCGCCGAGGTGCTGGCCAATCCGCGCACCGACTACACCCGATCCCTGATCGAGGCGGCGCCGGGACGGCACTGGGACTTCGCCAATTTCAGACCGGTGTCGGAAACCATCGCCGCCGCGCGCTAACCCCCCTTTGCGCCGCCCCCCCGGGGCGGCGTTTTCATGTTCGGGGCCGCCGCGCGCGTCCCGAACGACACTTCGAGACGACCCTGAGGACGACCGACATGGACATCAACGCCCTTCCCTTCGACGCCGACGAGATGCTGAAGGGGCTCAACGGCTGGGTGGCGCAGGAGAGCCCGACCTGGGACGCCGGCGCGGTGAACGGGATGCTGGATCTCGCCGCGCGCGATCTTGCCGACATGGGCTTCACGATCGAGCGGATCCCCGGCGCGATGGGGCTCGGCGACACGCTGCGCGCGACCCAGCCGACCCACCCCCGGGCGGGCGAGAAGGGCGTGCTGATCGCGGGCCACATGGACACGGTGCACCCGGTGGGGACGCTGGCCGATCTGCCGATCCGGCGCGAGGGCGACCGCGCCTACGGGCCGGGCATCTGGGACATGAAGTCGGGCAACTACCTGTGCCTCGAGGCGATCCGCCAGCTCAAGAAGGCCGGGATCGAGACTCCGCTGCCGATCACCGTGCTGTTCACCCCCGACGAGGAGATCGGCACGCCGGCCGCGCGGAGCATCATCGAGGCCGAGGCCTCGCGCGCCCGCGCCGTGCTGGTGCCCGAGCCGGGCAAGTCCGGGGGCGGCGTCACCTCGGGGCGCTACGCGATTGCGCGGTTCAACCTGAAGGCCATCGGCATCCCCTCGCATTCCGGCGCGCGCCTCAAGGAAGGCCGCTCGGCGATCCGCGAGCTGTGCCGGCGGATCGAGCAGATCGAGGGGATGACCACCGACGACTGCACCTTCTCGGTCGGCGTGATCAAGGGCGGGCAATGGGTGAACTGCGTCAGCTCCTCGGCCTTCGGCGAGGCGCTGTCGATGGCCAAGGAGCAGGCGGACCTCGACCGCGGGGTCGAGGCGATGCTGGCGCTCAACGAGCCGGGCGTCTTCGAGGTCACCCGCGGCGTCACCCGCCCGGTCTGGACGCTGGACGACGGCACGCGGGAGCTGCTGGCGATGGCCGAGGGGTTCCACAAGCAGGTGGGGATGAGCTTCTCGCACGCCCCCTCGGGCGGCGGTTCGGACGGCAACTTCACCGGCGCGATGGGCGTGCCGACGATCGACGGGCTGGGAACCGAGGGCGAGGGCGGCCACACGCTGCACGAGCACATCCTGGTCCCCACGCTGGCCAGCCGCGGCAAGGTGGTGGCGGGTCTGCTGGCGACCCTGACGTGAGGTGAGGCTGCGCCCTCCCCGCGCAGGCGGGGAGGGAGGGTCTACAGGCGCCCTGCGGGCGGGCTTGGCTGCCGGGCGCCGGGAGTTGAAGGCGCGCCTCCCCCGGAGGAGGGCGCGGCAGTGGCGACCGGCCCCCGGAGAGGCCGGTCGCGCGGCTTTTGCCAGGGGCTCAGCCGACGCGGCGGCGCAGGGCGCGCGGCAGGATCAGGTCGATCGCGAGGATCACGACCAGCGACAGGCCGACCAGCGGGAAGACCAGGCCCGCGACCACGGCCATGGCCAGGATCGCGCGGGGCGCCCGCCAGTCTGCCGGCGCGCGCGGGGCGCCGAGGCCGCCGGCGGGGCGGCGCTTCCACCACATGACCGCGGCCGAGACCGCCATCAGAACCACCGCCACGCAGGTCAGCAGCATCAGCAGCTGGTTCGCGAGCCCGTAGCGCTGGCCCATGTGCACGCTGACCCCCCACTCGGCCGCGCGTCCCAGCGCGCCGAGATCGGCAAAGCCCAGGTCGAAGAGCACCTCGCCGGTGTAGCGGTCGAGATGGATCACCCGCTCGTCCGAGATGGCGTCGGGGTAGACCGAGGCCGTGAACACCCCCTCGGGCGTCGTCGGCACGTCGAGCGTCCAGCCGGGGACCATGCCCAGCGCCTCGACCCGCGCCACGGCCTGGTCGAGCATCGCGGGCGCGCCTGCGGTCTCGGTCGCTGTCTGGGTCGCGGTCGGGGTTCCGGTCGGGGCGGGCGCGGCCTCAGCCTCGGCCGACGTTGCGCCGGCGGCGCCGTGATCGGCATGGCCGGCATGGTCGTCGGGGACGCCCGAGACCGGCATCGGCTGGCGCTCGAGGATCCAGGGGGTCTTGTCCATCGCCTCGCCCATCGGGACGGTCGAGACGGGGTAGGACGACCAGTAGCCGTCGGGCATCCCGAGGCCGAGCTCGTAGGCGCCCTCATAGAACCATTTGCCCCAGACGCCCGACCACGGCAGGCCGGACAGCGCGAGGAAGGCGATGAACAGCGCGGCCCAGGCGCCGGTGACCGCGTGCAGGTCGCGCCACAGGGCCCGGCCGCGGGTCTTGCGGGGGACCAGCACGCCCGCCTTCCGACCCCGGCGCGGCCACCACAGGTAAAGGCCGGTCGCGGTCAGCAGGATCGCCCAGCCGGCCACCGCCTCGATGATGCGGTTCCCCCACCAGCCGACGTATTCGAGGCTGTGGAGCTTGCGCACCACCCACATCGCGCCCGAGCCCGAGGAGCCCGCGTCCCAGGACGAGCCCAGCACCCGCGCCGTCCAGGGGTCGACCCAGACCACGTCGCGCAGCCCGTCCTGGCGCTGGATCTTCACCTGGGCGCTTCGGTCGGGCGCGGCCGGCGGGGCGTAGCCGCGGAGCGTGCCGGGGACCGCCTCGAGCGCGGCGGCGGCGAGCGCCGAGGGCGGCAGTTGCGGGCTTTCCTGCGGCGCGACGCGAGCGAGGTCGGCGTAGAGGGCGTCGTTGATCTCGTCCTTGAACAGGTAGATGCCGCCGGTGACGGCGAGCAGCGCCATGAAGGGCAGCACCAGCAGCCCGGCATAGAAGTGCCAGCGCCATACGGCGCGGTAGAGGGCCGAGGCGGGGGCCCGCGGGTCGGCGGCCGCGGCGCGCGCGGGGGCGCCCGCCCGGGGGCCGGAGGGAAGGGAGGTGTCGGTCATCTGGGTCTCGCACGCAGGAGAGGGCCGCGCGCCCGGCGGGCGGCGGCGATCGGCAAAGGGCGTCGGCTCTCAGGCGTGGGCGGGGGGACCGCGGGGATGGAAGGCCCGGGGCGCGGCGGGGAGCGGCGCCGTAGGGGCAGGGCTCTCGGGCGCGGCGTGGCGCGGCGAGGGCAGGGGGAGGGGCGGCGGCGGCTCGGGCGGGGCGGCGAGCGCCAGGCCGAAGAAGTCGCAACGCTCGGACTTGGGGGCGGTCTCGGGGACGGCCTGGCCGTCGGCGTCGACGGCGACCCAGGCGATCTGGGTCCCGGTGCAGATCGGCACGAAGCCCGCGACGCCCGGCCCCAGCAGCGCCGCGCCGACCACGCGCAACGACAGCGCCAGCGCCAGCAGCACGCCGAGCGCAGGGCCGAGCCGTCCGGAAATCGTCGCCACGCGGACCATGCGCCACCCTTGCCGCGAAACCGCGCCTCGCCCTATGCGGCATGGCGCGCCCGGCCGGGCCCGAGGCGGGGCCGCAACGCGCCCGAGGGGGCCCGCGAGGCGGTTATGCTTGTCGGCCGGGCGCGCCCGCGGCGGGCGGGGCCCTGCCCGCCCCCTGGCGCTCAGGTCGTCGCCAGTTGGGGAATCCGGCGCAGGCGGCGGGCGGCGAAGTCGACGAAGGCGCGGGTCTTGGGGGCGGTGCGGTGGCCCTCGACATGGACAATGTGGACCGGGAGGGGGGCGGGCGCGTGGGCGTCGAGCACGGCCACCAGGCGCCCCGCCTCGAGGTCCGCGTCGACCTGGTAGGACAACACCCGGCACAGGCCCCAGCCGCTGCGGGCGATCTCGATCGAGGCCGCCACGCTGGTCACGTTCAGACGCGGCGCGGTGCGCACCGCCTCGGCGCGGAACCGCCAGACGGGGGAGGGGGACTCGGCATGGGCCGCGACGATCCGGTGGCCGGCGAGGTCGGCGGGATCGTCCGGGACGCCGTGGCGGGCGAAATAGGCGGGCGCGCCGCAGACCACCTGGCGCACCTCGCCGACGCGCACGGCCACGAGGTCCGAGGCGGGCAGGGGGCCGATGCGGATGGCGACGTCGATCCCCTCCTCGACCAGGTTCGCCACGCGGTCGAGCATCAGCGCCTCGGCGGTCACGCGGGGGTGGAGGTCCAGGAACTCGGTCAGCAGGGGGGCGACGTGGATGCGGCCGAACTCCTGCGGGCAGGTGAGGCGGAGGTGGCCGGCGGGCTGGCCGGCGGCGCCGGCGGCCGCCTCGTCGGCGGCCTGGAGGTGGGCGAGGATCTCGCGCACCTCGCCAAGATAGGCGCGGCCGACCTCGGTCAGGCGCACCCGGCGGGTGGTGCGGGTGAAAAGACGCGCGCCCAGCGCGGACTCGAGCGCGCCGATCCCCCGCGTGGCCGAGGGCGCGCTGAGGCCCACGGCCCGGGCGCCGGCGGCGAAGCTCTCGGCCTCGGCGACGGCGACGAAGATCCGCAGCGACTGCAGGCGGTCCATCGGCTCCTCGATTGTTTTGGGATGTGAAATGGTCTCCTGCCTGGGGCGATTATTCCTTTGCGAAGCGTCCGTGTCCAGATTTCCGACGCGACACAGGCGCAGCCATAGGACGGAGCCAGGGCGATGATCGACGACCGCACGCAGGCCGGGGAGACCGTGATCCTCCATCGCAATCCGAAGTCGGGGCACTGCCACCGGGTGGAGCTGATGCTCCGCTTCCTGGAGATCCCCTACCGGACCCATGACCTCGACATGGCCAACGGGGCCCACAAGGCGCCCGACTACCTCGCGATCAGCCCGCTGGGGCAGGTCCCGGCCATCGAGCAGGGGGAGGTGGCGCTGGCCGATTCAAACGCGATCTGCAGCTACCTCGTCCATCGCCACGGCGACGCCGGGGCCTGGCTGGGGCGCACCCCGCTCGAGGCGGCTCAGGTGCAGCGGTGGCTGTCGATCGCGGCGGGCGAGATCGCCGCGGGCCCCTGCGCGGCGCGGCTGGCGACCGTGTTCGGCGCGACCCTCGACCACGACGCGGCCAAGGCCCGATCGCACGCGCTGTTCAAGATGATCGAGGCGCATCTCGACGGCCGGGAGTGGCTGGCGGCCGAGCGTCCGACGCTCGCCGACGTGGCCGGCTACAGCTACATCGCCCACGCGCCCGAGGGGGGCGTGAGCCTGCGGCCCTATCCCGGCATCCGGGCCTGGCTCTCGCGCATCGAGGGCCTGGCGAACTTCATCCCGATGGAGCGCTCGCCGACGCTGGCCTGAGGCCCTCGCGACGCGCAAGGAGACCGTGCCATGACCCTTCCCTTTCACGGTGGCGAGCTGGAGGCGCAGGCCCGCGCCGGCGTCGGCGAGGCCGCGGCCGCTGGCGGCGCCTTCATCCGCGATCACATGCCCGAGCAGCATCGCGCCTTCTTCGCGGGGCTGCCGTTCCTGGTGGTGGCGGGCGGCGATGCGCAGGGCCGGACCTGGGCCTCGATCCTCGAGGGGCCGGAGGGGTTCGCGACCTCGCCCGACCCGCGCCGGCTGAACCTGGGGCGGGGGCTGGCGCCGGCCGATCCCCTGGCCGAGACCTTCGAGCGCGGCGGCGAGATCGGGCTGCTGGGCATCGAGCTCGCCACCCGCCGGCGCAACCGCCTGAACGGGCGGCTGCGGCGCGAGGGCGAGGGCGAGGGCTTTGCGCTGGAGGTCTGGCAGAGCTTCGGGAACTGCCCGCAGCATATCCTACCGCGTGAGCGGCGGGTGGAGGGGGGGCGGCCCGGGCCGGTCCGCGTCTCCGACCGGCTGAGCGGCGAGCAGGCGGCGCGGATCTCGGCGGCCGACACGTTCTTCATCGCCTCGGGCTTTGCGGCCTCGGGGCGGGAGGACGGCGCGGCGGGGGGCTTTGACGCCTCGCACCGCGGCGGGCCGCAGGGGTTCGTGAGGGTCGAGGGCGGGGGCGCGCTGTCCTTCCCCGACTATGCGGGCAACAACTTCTTCAACACGCTGGGCAACCTGCTGCGCGATCCGCGGGTCGGCCTCGTGTTCGTGGATTTCGAGAGCGGCGGCCTGCTGCACCTGTCCGGGCGCGCCAGCATCGACTGGCGCCCCGGGGCGAGCGCGGATCCCGACGCGCGCCGGCTGGTGCGGGTGGCGATCGAGCGGGTGATCGAGCGTCCCGGCGCCCTGTCGCTGCGCTGGCGGCGCGAGGGCGCGGCGCGGTTGCGGCTGCGGGTGACGCGCAAGGTGCGCGAAAGCGCGGGCATCGTCTCGTTCCATCTCGCCCCGCAGGACGGCTCGCCGCCGCCGGCGTTCCGGCCGGGCCAGCACCTGCCGGTGGCGCTGGAGATCCCCGGCCGGCCCGGGCGCGTGCGGCGCAGCTATTCGCTGTCGGGTCCCGGTCCGGGGCTGCGGATCAGCGTCAAGCGGGAGGGGCGGGGCCTCGCCTCGCGGTTCCTGCACGACGCGGTGGCGGTGGGCGACGTGATCGAGGCCGACCTGCCCGCGGGCGAGTTCGCGCTGCCCGGCGGCGACGCGCCGCTGGTGATGGCCGGCGCAGGCGTGGGGGTGACGCCGCTGCTGGCGATGCTGCACGCCGCGGCGGCGGGCGATCCGGGGCGCCCGGTGCGCTTTGCGCAGGGGGTGCGGTCGGGGCGCGATCACGCGTTCAAGGCCGAGGTGGCGGGGCTGGCGGGGCCGGCGCGGGTCGCCAGGGTCTGGTTCAGCGCCCCGGACGCGCAGGACCGCCGCGCGGGCGGCTTCGACGCCGAGGGGCGGCTGAGTGCGGCGGACCTGCTGGCGCTGGCGCCCTCGCAGGACGCCGAGTTCCTGCTCTGCGGCCCGGCCGCCTTCCTCGCGCAGATCCGCGCGGGGCTCGAGGCCGGCGGCGTGCCCGCCAGCCGGATCCATGTCGAAAGCTTCGGCCCGGAGGGCTGAGGCGTCAGGCGCGGGGCGGCGAGATCCCCGCGCGGGACGGTCGAGCGGGCGGCGCGGGTCGAGGCCGGGCTGCGTCCCGGGCGTCAGGTGACCCGGGCGCGGCGGCGGTGCTCGGGGCGGTCCCAGGCGGCGGTGTCCAGCACCTCGACGAGGATCGCGGCGGCGCGGGCGACTTCGGCGGGCGTGTTGTAGAGGGGGGCGAAGCCGAAGCGGATCAGGTCGGGCGCGCGGAAGTCCCCGACCACGCCGCGCGCGATCAGGGCCTGCATCACCGCGTAGCCCTCGGGGTGGCGGAACGAGACCTGACTGCCCCGAAGCTCGGCCTCGCGCGGGGAGGCGAGGGCGAGGTCCTCCCGCCCCTCGAGCGCCGCGAGGAAGGTCTCCGAGAGGGCCAGCGAACGGGCGCGCAGCGCGGCGAGGTCCACCCCCTCCCAGACCTCGAGCGCCGCGTCGAGCGCCGAGAGGGAGAGGATCGGCGGCGTGCCGACCAGCATCCGGTCGAGGCCCTCGGCGGGCGCATAGTCGGGGGCGAAGTCGAAGGGGGCGGCGTGGCCCATCCAGCCGGCGAGGGCCGGCGCCGCCTCGGCCTGGTGGCGCGGGGCGACATAGAGGAACGCCGGCGCCCCCGGCCCGCCGTTGAGATACTTGTAGCCGCAGCCCACCGCGAAATCGGCCCCCGCGCCCGCGAGGTCCACCGGCAGGGCCCCCGCGGAATGGGCGAGGTCCCAGACCGTCAGCGCCCCCGCCGCCTGCGCCCTGGCGGTCAGCGCGGCCATGTCGTGACGGCGGCCGGTGCGGTAGTCGACCTCGGTCAGCATCATCACGGCGACGTCTTCGTCGAGCGCCTCGGCCACCGCCTCGGGGGTGACGAGGCGCAGGGTGTGGCCCTGGCCCAGGGCCTGGGCCAGGGCTTGCGCGACATAGAGGTCGGTGGGGAAGTTGCCGGCCTCCGACAGGATCACCCGGCGCCCGGGCCGCAGGGCGAGCGCGGCCGAGAGGCACTTGAAGAGGTTGACCGAGGTCGAATCCGCCGCCCGCACCGCGTCCGGCTCGGCGCCGATCAGCCGGCCGATGCGCGCGCCGACGCGAGCGGGCAGGTCGATCCAGCCGGCCTCGTTCCAGCCGCGGATCAGCAGGCGCCCCCATTCGTCCGAGACCACCTGCGCCAGGCGTTCGCGCGCCGCGCGGGGCAGGGGGCCGAGCGAGTTGCCGTCGAGGTAAATGACCCCCTCGGGCAGGTCGAAGAGGGCTCGGGTGCGGGCGAAGGGATCGGGATCGGTCACGGGTCTGGGCCTCCTGCGCGGAGGCTCCGTTGTTTCGCGGCCGCGCGGGCGGCGCAAGGGGCGCAAGGGGGCGGTCAGGCTGTGGGAAGGGCGGGGGGCCGGGTGATCGCGGCGAGCGTCTCGCCGGCCTGGAGACGGCGGATGGTCTCGGGCTCGGCGGCCTGCATGGCGCGGGCGCGGGCCGCATGGTCGGGCGCGGTCGCGGGGTCGAGCGCGAGGACGCCGTTCTCGTCGGCGAGGATCAGGTCGCCGGTCTTCACCGCGACGCCGCCGCAGGCCACCTCGCCGCCGACCTCGCCGCCCTTGCCGCGGATCTTGGTGGTGATCGGCGAGCGGCCCCGGCACCATACCGGGAAGCCCGCCGCGACCAGCGCCGAGAGGTCGGTGACATAGCCGTCGATCACCACGCCGGCGCAGCCGCGCGCCATGGCGGCCGCGGTCAGCACCGCGCCCCAGCAGGCGTGGCGGCGGTCGCCGCAGCGGTCCACCACCAGGAACTGGCCCGGTTCGAGCGCCGAGAGCGCATGGGCGAGCGCGGTTCCGTCATCGCCGGGCAGGCGGACGGTCAGCGCGGGCCCGAAGGCCCGGGCGGCGGGGATCACCCCCTGGATCGCGGGATCCATGAAGCCGTCCTCGAGGAAGTGGCCCAGCGTCGCGGTCTCGATGTCGGAAAGGTCGAGGGTCATTGCGGGCATGCCTTTCATGCGGGTCTGCGCCCCGTCGCTGCGGGGGCGGGAGGTTGGCCGGCGCCGGGGGCCTCGCCGGCGAGATGGGAGCCGCTCACGTCAGCCACGACGCGCGGGTCGAGACGTCGGTCAGGGCCGGCGTCTCGACCCCGGTGGCGAGCACGATCCCGGCGCAGGGGAGCGGGCCGCGGTCGGTCTCGACCGCCTCGATCCGGCGCCCGGCGCGGCGGAAGCCGGTGACCCGGCGGTCGAAGCGGAGCGCGACCCGGTTGGTCCGGCGCAGATGCCCGCAGGTCCGCTCGACGAACAGGCGGCAGTCGCCGACCGCGTCCGCGGGGCTGTAGAGCCCGCCGACCAGCCGCTCCGAGAGCCGGGCCAGCGCCGGTTCGCGCGCCAGCAGGGCGGCGCGGTCGAGGACCTCGGCGTCGGAGTCGTCGCCGCGCAGCGAGGCGGCATGGCGGTCGAACCGGGCGCGGTCCTGGAACAGGTAGAGGCCGCCCTCGCGCCGGGTCTCGGGGGGGAGGGCCATCTCGGCCTCGGCGGCGGGCAGCAGGCTGCGGCCAAGGCGGCTGAGCTTCTGGAGGCGGGCGGTGTTGGCGCGGTGCGCGCGCGGCGTGCATTCGTGCAGGAAGGCGAGGCCCCAGCCCCACAGCGCGGGATCCATCGGCCGGGTCACCCGCAGCGAGGGGTCCCGCCCGGCGAGGGCGCGCAGCAGGGCGCCGACGGCCGAGGGCGCGGCCCAGGCCCTGGCGTGGCCGACCGCCAGGATCCCGGCGTTGGCGTGGCTGCACAGCCCGGCCGGCGCCGGGAGCGCGTCGAGGACGACGACCTCGCGCCCGCGACGGGCGAGCGCCCGGGCGGTCATCACGCCGGCGACGCCCGCGCCGACGACCACGACCGGTCCCGCGGCGGCGGGGTCCGGGTCGCTCACGCGATGCGGTCCGCGGTTTCGAGGATGCCGTGGACGCGCGTGGCGATCCACAGGACCATGGCGTCCTCCTCGCTCGAGGAGGTGAGGGCGTGGCCCATCTTGGAGTCGAAGTAGCAACTGTCGCCGGGGCTGAGCCGCATGGGCGCGTAGTGGTCGCTGTGCAGGATCACGCTGCCGCTGATCACGTAGAAGAACTCCTCGCCCAGATGCCCCTGCATCTCGCCGAACTCCTCGATCGAGCGGGCGCGGATGCGGGTCAGCAGCGGCGTGAACTCCTTGGTCGCGAGGCCGGCGCACAGCATCTGGTAGTCGTAGTGGGGCGAGGACTGCGCGATGCCCTCGCCCGCGCGGGTCACCACCAGACGGCCCGCGGCGCTTTCCTTGGGCGCGCTGCCGAACAGCTCGGTGACCTCGACGTTGAGGCCGACCGCAAGGCGCTGGATCGTCTCGTAGGTCGGCGAGACCTGGCCGTTCTCGATCTTGGACACCGCCGAGAGCGAGATGCCCGAGACCCGCGACAGGTCGTTGAGCGTCATCTTCGCGCGTTTTCGCAGCCGCTGGACGATGGTTCCGATGGCGGGCCGGCTGCGGGTTCCGGCGGGCTGGGCGTCGGCCATGCTCAGATCCTGCCCGCCGCGTGATCCTCGAGCCGGTCGTGCGCGGCGCGGGGGATGACGACGTCCGCCCCGCCGCGGCTGCGGCCCCGGCGGGCGCCGGGATAGGCGGCGAGGCCGGCCTCGGAGAGGCGGCGCACGAACTCCGCGCTGCGGGCCGCAAAGCCCTCGCCGCCCGAGCGGGCCGGGTCGATGCCGATGAAGATCTGCCCGGTGCGCGGGGTCTGGGCGCCGGGGTGGCCCGACCAGTCCACCTCGAACGAGAAGCGGCCCCCGGTCATGCCCGCGACCATCAGCTCGATCATCATCGAGATGGCAGAGCCCTTGTGCCCGCCGAAGGGGACCAGCGAGCCGCCGTCGAGGATCGCGGCGGGGTCGCAGGTGGGCGCGCCGTTGCGGTCGACGCCGGTGCCGGGGGGGACCTGGCGGCCCTCGCGCGCCGCGATCTGCACGTCGCCGTTGGCCATCGAGGTGGTGGCGAAGTCGAAGACCAGCGGCGCGTCGCCCTCGATGGGGGCGGCGAAGGCGAAGGGGTTGGTGCCGAACAGGGGCTTGGTGGCCCCCGCGGGGATCGAGCAGGCGAAGCTGTTGACCAGCGAGATCGCGATCAGCCCCTCCTCGGCGAGCGGCGTGACGTCGGGCCAGAGGGCGCCGAAGTGGTGCGAGTCCCGGATCGCGAGGAAAGCGATCCCGTTCTCGCGGACGCGCTCCACGAACGCCTCGCGCGCGGCGAGGAAGGCGGGCTGGGCGAAGCCGTTGGCGGCCTCGACCGCGAGATAGGCCGGCGCCTCGACCAAGACGCGGGGCTCGGCGGCGCCGTCCACCCAGCCCGAGCGCAGGGTCGAGACATAGCCGTCGATGCGGAAGATGCCGTGGCTGAAGGATCCCGCCGCCTCGGCGCCGGCGCAGTTGGCCGCGAGGATGTCGGCCACGCGGTCGCTGCAGCCGTTGCGGCGGAAGATGCGGGCGAGAAGCCCGGTCAGGGCGTCGATCGAAAGGCGGACGTCGTTGGCGTTGGGGGGCACCGGACCTTCCTTGTCAGCAGATGTCATGGAACGATGTGCGCGGGATGGGCGAGCATCGCCTTGCGCGCGGCGCCGTCGGCCGTCACGTCGGGCACGCCGGCCCCCGGCGCAACCGTCAGCGTCGAATTCAGCAGAAGCCGGGTGTAGGGGTGCTGCGGGTTGGCGAACACCCGCTCGGAGAGGTCCATCTCGACGATGCGGCCCAGATACATGACCGCGACCCGCGTCGTCATGTGCTGGATGACGGCCATGTTGTGACTGACCATCACGTAGGTCAGGCCGAACTCCTCGCGCAGCTCGAGCAGCAGGTTGAGGACCTGCGACTGCACCGAGACGTCGAGCGCGGAGGTCGGCTCGTCGCAGATCAGCAGGTCGGGACGCGAGATCAGCGCGCGCGCGATGGCCACGCGCTGGCGCTGGCCGCCCGACATCTGCCCCGGATAGGCGTCGAAGAAGCGCGCGGAGAGGCCCACCACGTCGAGCAGCTCGCGCGCGCGTTTCTCGCGCTCGGCCGCGGTTCCCTCGCCGCGGAGGTAAAGCGGGTAGGAGACGATCCGCCCTACCGTCTGGCGCGGGTTCAGCGAGGAATAGGGGTCCTGGAAGATGAACTGCACCCGGCGCGCGATCTGGCGGCGGGTGAGGGAGGCGAGCGGCCGGCCGTCGAGCAGCGCCTCGCCCTGCGTGGGGCGCAGCAGGCCGAGCATGATCTTGGCCAGCGTGGTCTTGCCTGAGCCGGACTCGCCCACGATGCCCAGGATGTCGCCCTTGCGCACCGAGAGGCTGGCGTTGTCCACCGCGCGGGTCGTGGGGCTGTGGCCGAACAGCAGGCGACGGCCGCCGAATTCGTGGGTGACGTTGGACAGCGACAGGATCGCGGGATCGCTCATGCCGGCGCCTCCTGCGCGGGGTGGGCCGCGGTCTTGATGCAGCGCGCCGCGTGGCGCGGGGCCACGGGCAGCAGAGGGATCGGCCGGCGGCAGGCGTCCGAGGCCAGCTCGCAGCGGTCGAGGAAGTGGCAGCCCTGCATCGGCTCGGTCAGCGAGGGCACCGTGCCGCGGATCGAGGGCAGGGGCTGCATCCGCGGATGCGAGGGATCGGGCACCGAGCCGAGCAGCGCGCGCGTGTAGGGGTGGGAGGGGGCGGCGAACAGCTCGGCGGCGGGCGCGCTCTCGACCACCTGGCCCGCATACATCACCAGCACCCGGTCGGCGATGCGCGAGACCAGCCCGAGGTCATGGGTGATCATGATCATCGCCATGCCCATCGACCGCTGAAGATCGGCGAGCAGGTGCAGAAGCTCGGCCTGGATGGTGACGTCGAGCGCGGTGGTCGGCTCGTCGGCCACGATCAGCTCGGGCTCGCACATCAGGGCCATGGCGATCACCACGCGCTGACGCAGGCCGCCGGAGAGCTCGTGGGGATACTGGCTCAACCGCGCCCGGGCGTTGGAGATGCCGACCCGCTCGAGCAGGTCGGCGGCGCGGACGCGGGCGGCCTCCTTCGAGGCGCTGCGATGGGCGCGGTAGACGTCGGTCAGCTGCCGGCCGATGGTGTGCAGTGGGTTGAGCGCCGTCATCGGCTCCTGGAAGATCATCGACAGGCGGTCGCCGCGCAGGGCCCGGGTCTCGGCCTTCGACATCGCGAGCATGTCGCGGCCGTCGAAGGTCATCTGCGCCGCGGTCCGCGTCGCCGCCCGGGGCAGCAGCCCCAGCAGCGACAGCGCGGTGACCGACTTGCCGCAGCCGGATTCGCCCACGATGCACAGGGTTTCGCCCTTCTCGACCGCGAAGCTGACCTCCTGCACGGCGCGCAGGGCGCCGCGGGGGGTGGCGATCTCGACCGAGAGCCTGTCGACGTTCAACAGCATGGGGCGGCCCTCAGTTTCGGCCCTGGGGGGCGGTGACGTCGCGCAGCCCGTCGCCCATCAGGTTGGTGCCCAGCACGAGCAGGAACAGCGCGACGCCGGGAATGGTGATCAGCCACGGCTCGAACAGGATCGAGGCCTTGCCCTCGGAGATCATCAGCCCCCAGGAGGGCAGGGGCGCCGGCACCCCGAGGCCGAGGAACGACAGCGCCGCCTCGAGCACGATGGCCAGCGCCATCTCCAGCGTGGCGACCACCAGCAGGTTGTTGATCAGGTTGGGCAGGATCTCGTGGCGGAAGATCTGGAAGACGGTGGCGCCCTGGAGCTGGGCCGCGGTCACGAACTCGGCCGAGCGGAGCTGCTGGGTCGAGCCGCGCATCACCAGCGCGAAGCGGTCCCACAGCAGCAGGCCCAGCGTCAGCATCACCACGCTCAGCGAGGCGCCGAGCAGGGCGACGACGGCGAGCGCGACCAGGATCACCGGCATCGCCAGGCGGGCGGTGACCACGAACATGATCACGCTGTCGACCTTGCCGCCGAAATAGCCCGCGCAGACCCCCAGCGCGGTGCCGATGATCCCCGAGACGATGGCCGTGCCCACCCCGATGGTCAGCGAGATCCGCGCCCCGTAGATCAGCCGCGAGAGGTAGTCCCGCCCCAGGTGGTCGGTGCCCAGCGGATGGGTCCAGTCGCCGGCCGCCTTCCACACCGGCGGCGTCAGGCGGGCCAGCAGGTCCTGGTGATAGGGGTCGTAGGGCGCGATCAGCGGGGCGAACACCGCCATCACGAACACCGCCGCGACGATCGCCCCGCCGATGATCAGCCCCGAATGCGACAGCCAGCGCGGCCGTCCCGTCGGACGCGGAAGCCTGCGCTCGGCGGCGGCGGCGGCGGGAGGGGCGGTGACGGTCATTTCGTCCTCATGCGCGGGTCGAGCATGGCGTTGAGCATGTCCGCGAGCAGGGTCAGCAGCACGTAGAAGAGGGAGAAGCACAGCACCAGCGCCTGCACCGTGGGCAGGTCGCCGCGCCCGATGCTCTCCCACGCGAGGCGCCCGGCGCCGTGGAGGGCGAAGACGCTCTCGACCACCACCGAGCCCGCGAGCAGGAAGCCGAACTGCGCCGAGGCAAGGCTGATGACGGGCAGCGCGGCGTTGCGCAGGGCGTAGTCGAACAGCACCCGCCGCTCCGACAGGCCCATGGCCCGGGCGGTGCGGATGTAGTCGGTCTCGAGCGCGGCGATCATCCCCGAGCGGGTCAGCCGCATGATCGCGGGCATGGCGAAATAGCCCAGCACGATGGTCGGCAGCACGAAGTGGCGCCAGCTGTCGGAGCCCGAGGCCGGCAGGATCGGGAAGGTGATCGAGAAGGTGATGATCAGCAGCAGCGCGAACCAGAAGCTGGGCATCGCCTGGCCGACCACCGCGAGGAACAGCGCGGCGCGGTCGATCAGGCTGTTGGGCCAGCGCCCGGCGGCCACGCCCAGCGGCACCGCCGTCAGGATCGCGAAGGCCAGCCCCAGCGCGCCCACCTGCGCGGTCAGCGCAAAGCGGTCGAGCAGCAGGTCCGAGACCGGCTGGTTGAAGTAGATGCTGCGCCCCAGGTCGCCCTGCACCACCCCGCCCAGCCAGCGCAGGTACTGCACGATCAGCGGATCGTCGAAGCCGTAGAGCACGCGCACCCGCTCGGCGTCCGCCGCGCTCGAGGCGGCGCCGGCGACGGCCGCGGCGGGATCGCCGGCGGCGAACAGCAGCGCATAGGCCACGAAGGACACGAACAGCGTCAGCAGGCAGGCCATGAAGATCCGGCGCAGGGCGTAGGTCAGCATGCCGAAGTTCCCGTCAGGGCCGCGCGCGGCGGCGGCAGGGGCCGCGGCCCGCCCGAGAGCGGGCCGCGGAAGGCGATCAGTTCCAGGTCGCGTCCCAGAAGGGCACGAACTCGTCCGGGTCGACCTTCAGGTTCAGGTCCTCGGACATCGCCGTGTTCACCGAGAAGGTCCACAGCGGCACCCAGTAGGCCTGTTCGGCGATGCGCTGCAGCGCCTCCTTGTAGAGCTGGGCCCGGCGGGGACGGTCGACGATGCTGGTCGCCTCCTTGATCTTCTCGATCACCTCGGGGTCCTGGACGGGGTCGTCGGCGCTGCCGGAGAAGAAGTTGGCCACGCTCAGGCCCACGTCGCCGATGCCGTAGGAGCCCCAGGTCGAGAAGAACATGTCCTTCTCGTTGCTGCGCCACTGGTCGACGGCGGTCGCGTACTGGAGGCTCTCGATGTTGGCGGTGACGCCCACCGCGGCGAGGTTCTGTTTCATCGCCTCGGCCTGGGACACCGACGAGGCGCCGCCGACGACCAGCATGCTCAGCTCGAAGCCTTCGGCGTAGCCGGCCTCCTCAAGCAGCCGTTTGGCCGCCTCGGCGTCGTAGCCGTAGCCCTCGACCTCGGTCGTGCAGCCGAACTGCACCGGGTTGCAGGCCGCGTCGGTGATCCCGAAGTTCGTGCCCACCAGCGCGTCGCGGATGCCCTCGCGGTCGATGGCCAGGTTGACCGCCTGGCGCACCCGCACGTCGGCGAGCGGCGAGTCCGGCCGCGCCGGGTTCAGGCCGATATAGGCGAAGCGCATGATCGGGTAGGATTCGACCTTGATCCCCGGCCGGCTGTCGAGCCGGTCGACGTCGTCCTGCGCCACCCGCCAGATCCAGTCGAGGTCGCCGTTCATCAGCTCGGCGTACTGGGTGTTCACCTCGGGCAGCACCCGGAAGCGCAGCGTGCCGATGGCGGGGTCGGCCTTCTGGCCGCCCTCGTAATAGTCCTCGAAGCGCTTGAACTCGAAGGAGACGCCGGGGGTGATGTCGGTCAGCTGGTAGGGGCCGGTGCCGATCGGCTTGACCGCCATCCCCTCGGGGCCGGCCTCTTCGTAATAGGCCTCGGGGTAGATCGGCAGGTTGCCCGCCAGCATCTCGAGCGCCATCGGGAACGGGTATTTCATGGTCACGCGGACCTTGCCGTTGTCGAGGATCTCGGCCTTCTCGATCCACTCCACCGCCACCGCGTAGCGGGCGCCGTATTCGGGCGAGGAGACGCGGTTGAGCGTGTAGACCACGTCCTGGGGCGTCATCGTCTCGCCGTTGTGGAACTTCACGCCCTCGCGGATCTCGAAGTCGATCTGGGTGTCGGAGGCGAACTCGAACGAGGTGGCGAGCTCGGGCACGAACTCGCCCGTCTCGTGGTCCTTGGAGATCAGGCCGTCATAGAGCAGGCGCGCCAGCACCAGCGCCTCGCGCCCCGAGGCCTGGTAGCTGTCGAGCAGCTCCACGTCCTGGGCGAACGCGGCTTCGAGGGTGTCGTTCGCCTTGTCGGCGAGGGCCGGATGGGTCAGCGCGCTCAGCGCCAACAGGCCGGAAAGCAGCCGGGATTTCATCGAGGTCTCCTTGTCGGGGTCAGGTGCGGCCCTTGGCGGGCCTGTAAGTCCGGGGGCGGCTTGTTGGTCTTGGTCCGGCCCGGCCCGGTCTGGCGGCGGCTGCGGCGGCTGCGGCGGGGCTCAGGCGCCCCAGACCGTTTCATAGACGCGCAGCAGGTTCTCGCCGTAGATCTTGCGGATCTCGGCCTCGGCGAAGCCGCGGGCCAGCAGCGCCTCGGTCAGCGCGGGCATCCCGGCGGGCGTCTCGATCCCGGCGGGGTAGACATGCGGCGGGGGCGGGTAGGCCTTGGGGCTCCAGCTGTTGTCGGCCAGGCGCGCCTCGTACATCCGCCTGGCCGTCGCGTCGTCCACATAGGGACTCTGGCCAAGGTAGTAGTCGATGCCCAGCGTCACGTGGTCGACGCCCAGAAGCGCGACCCAGTGGGCGATGTGGTCGATGAAGGCGTCCATCGTCGGCCGCGCCTCGCCCGAGACGAAGCCGGGGAAGCCCACCACGCCGACCGTGCCGCCGGTCGCGGCGATGGCCCTGGCCAGGTCGTCGGGGATGTTGCGGGGCGAGTCGTGCACCGCCCTGGGGTTGGCGTGCGAGATGATCACCGGGCGCGAGGAATGCTCGATCGCGTCCATCGAGGTGCGATAGCCGGTGTGCGAGCAGTCGACGATCATCCGCGCGGCGTTCATCCGCTCGATCACCTGCAGGCCGAAGCGACTGAGGCCAGCGTCGGTGCGCTCCTCGCAGCCGTCGCCGATGCGGTTCTTGATGTTGTAGGCGAGCTGCATGACGCCCACGCCCAGCGCCTTGAAGGCGTCCACGAACTCGAGGCAGTCCTCGATCGGGCCCGTGCCCTGGAAGTGCAGGATCACGCCGGTCTTGCCCGCCGCCTTGGCCGCGCGCACGTCGGCGGCCGAGCGGACCAGCACCAGGTCGTCGCGCTCCCGGATCAGGCGGTGCCACATGCCGATGTTGCGCAGCGCCACCGGGGCGGGATCCATGATGCCGACGGTGGGGGCCGCCGCGGTCACGCCGCCCTTCTGGTAGTCGGCGATCAGGGCCGGATCGCTCAGCAGCGGACAGACCGCGTCGATCAGGATCGCGTCGTCGTGAAGCTGCCTGGCCCTGGGGTCCATCGGGTCGTCCCTCCCATCGTCGCGGATCGTGCGGTGGGCGACGATCGACGACTCGGAGGCTAGAGCCTGGGTTTTTCCATGGCAACAATATTCCACTAGAAGAAAATCGCGTCCCCGAATGTCACGCGTTGCGGATGGCCTGGCGGAGGCGCAGGGGGCTCGTCCGGGGCGCCGCGGACCTTCCCCCTGGACGGTCCGCGGGTCAGCCGATTCCCGGTCCTGGCAGGGTTCGGGGCGGCCCTCTGCCGGCGGGAGAGGGGCGGCGGCGGGCGCAACCTCCGGGATCGGGGCGGGCGCGGGCTGCGCCTGCGCAACGAATTCCACTACAGGAAAACCTCTCCCGCCGCGAACCTGATTTCGGCGGGCGAGGCCCGGCCCTCGCTTCACGTCGGCGCGAGCGATGTAACGACCGCGCGCGGGGGACGAACAGGGAGCGTGACCTGCCCCTGAACCGGAGTCCCCCGATGATCCGCGCCCGATCTCTCGCCCTCGCAATGCTCGTCGCGCCGCTGGGCGTCGCGCTCGTCCCCCACCACGCCGCGCAGGCCGAGAGCCGCGAGGGCTACGCCTCGACCTTCGAGGCCGCGGCCTTCGACGCCGCCGTTGCGTCCGGCGAGCCGGTGCTGGTCGAGGTCTCCGCCCCCTGGTGCCCCACCTGCCGCGCGCAGAAGGAGGTGCTGGGCGACCTGCTCGGGCGTCCCGACTACGCTGGCTTCACGGTGTTCGCGGTGGATTTCGACAGCCGCAAGGACGTGCTGCGCCAGCTTGACGCCCGCGCGCAGAGCACGCTGATCGTGTGGGCGGAGGGGCGGGAGGTCGGCCGCAGCGTCGGCGACGCCAGCCCCGAGGGGATCGAGCGGCTGCTCGCCTCCGCGCTCTGAGGGGCCGATGCTGTCCTCGATCGTCTTTGGCGGGGCGGCGGGCGCGCTGTCGATCCTGTCGCCCTGCGTGATCCCGCTGCTGCCCATCGTGCTGGGGGCGGCGGCGTCCGAGCATCGGCGCGGGCCGCTGGCGCTCGCGGCCGGGCTGGCGCTGTCGTTCACGCTGATCGGGCTGTTCGTGGCCACCATCGGCTTCGGGATGGGGCTCGACGCCGGCCTGTTCCGGGCGGTCGGCGGGGCGCTGCTGCTGGGGCTTGGCGTGGTGCTGCTGGTTCCCGCGCTGCAGGAACGGGCGGCGGCCGCCGCGGGGCCGGCGGGCGGCTGGGTCGACCAGCGCTTCGGGCGCAATCTGGGCTCGGGACTGCGCGGGCAGTTCGGGGTGGGCGCGCTGCTCGGCGCGGTCTGGGCGCCCTGCGTGGGGCCCACGCTCGGCGCGGCCTCGCTGATGGCCGCGCGGGGCGAGAACCTCGGCCAGGTGGCGCTGACCATGCTCGCCTTCGGGGTGGGCGCGGGGCTGCCGCTGACGGCGCTGGGCCTCGCCTCGCGCGAGACGATGCTGCGCTGGCGGGGGCGGCTCGCCGCCGCGGGCTCGGGCGGTCGGCGCGCGCTGGGGCTGGTGTTCGCGGCGACGGGCCTGCTTATCCTGTCGGGCGCGGACAAGGCGGCCGAGGCCTGGCTGGTGGAGATTTCTCCCCCCTGGCTGACCGCGCTGACCACCAGCCTCTGAGCGAGGCGCCCCCCCCGGATCGGCGGAGGCCTCCGCCGGTCCGATCGCTGCGGCCTGCGGTCGGAAGCCCTTCGCCCGCGCCGCCCACGGAAGGAGACGTTCATGCTTTCGAGCCAGAAACTTGCGCCGGGCGCGGCGATGCCGGAGATCAGCCTGCCCGGGGTCGGGGGCGGCGAGGTCGCGCTCGGCGGCGCGGGATGGAAACTGGTGGTGGTCTATCGCGGCGCGCACTGCCCGCTGTGCCGGACCTACCTCAAGACCCTCGACGGGCTGCTTGAGGATTTCGCGGCCGCTGGCGTCGCGGTGGCGGTCGTCTCGGGCGATCCGCTCGAGCGGGCGGAGGCGGAGGCGGCCGAGGAGGGCTGGCGCTTTCCCGTCGGCGCCGAGCTGAGCCCCGCGCAGATGCGGGAGCTGGGCCTCTATATCTCCGAGCCGCGCTCGCCGCAGGAGACCGACCGGCCGTTCCCGGAGCCCGGCCTGTTCGTGGCCAATCCGGAAGGAAACGTGCAGATCGTGGACGTCTCGAACGCGCCCTTCGTGCGGCCCGACCTGAACGGCGTGCTGCGCGGGCTGAAGTTCATCATCGAGAAGGGCTACCCGATCCGCGGCATGGCCGCCTGACGGCCCCGCCCCCGCAAGCTCGCCGCCCCAGGCTCACGGGGCGGTGAGGCGCGGGGATTTTCCCCCGGGCGGCGGGCGCGGGATGTAACGTGGCCCCATGCCGCGCCGACGGGGACGGCCAGGCTGACGAGGCGTTGCGGATGAGGGGAGGAGCGCCGCGTGGATGATCGCGAAGCCCGGTGGAGCCAGGCCATGCAGGCCGCCTGCGCGGGCGACCGGGCGGCCTACGAGGCGCTGCTCGCCGACATCGCCGGGATGCTGCGCGCCCATGCCCGCGCGCGGCTCGCGCGCAGCGGCTTTGGGCCCGAGGAGGCCGAGGATGTGGTGCAGGAGACGCTGATCGCGCTGCATGCCAAGCGCCACACCTGGGACCCCGAGCGTCCGATCCTGCCCTGGATCCAGGCCATCGCCCGCCACAAGACCGTCGACGCCGCGCGGCGCCTCGGCCGCGCGAGACGCCGCGCGGACGCCCGCCCGGTCGAGGACCTGGCCGATTTGCTGCCGGCCCGAACCGAGAGGCCCGATGCGCGCCGCGACGCCCACGCCCTGCTCGCGCGCCTGCCGAACCGGGAGCGGGGGGTGGTCGAGGCGCTGGCCATCGAGGGGCTGAGCATCGCGGCCACCGCCTCGCGCGTCGCGATCAGCGAGGGCGCCGTGCGGGTGGCCTTCCACCGCGGCCTCGCGCGGCTCCGCCGGCTCGCGGGGGAAGACGGGCCGGGCGAGCGAAAGGCGGCGCGATGACTACCGACGAGTTGATCCGCCGGCTCTCGGCCGAGGCCCCCGCGCCGCGCCCCCGGCTCGAGCTGCGGCTGTTCGCGACGCTGTCGGCGGGGCTGCTGGCGCTGGGGCTCTGGGTCGCGACGCGCTACGGGGTGCGGGCGGACCTGCCCGCGACGCTGGCGACCTCGGCGGGGGCGTTGAAGTTCGTCGGGGGCGCAGCACTGGCGCTGGCCGCGGGGCGGCTCGCCTGCCGCCTGTCGCGCCCGGGGTCTCGGCCGGAGGTCTGTCCGCTGTCGGTCGCCACCCTGGTCCTCGCGGCCCTGGCCCTGGGCTGGACGGCCGCGGGGGCGGCGCTGTCGGCGTCCCTTGCGCCGGCGGGGGCGGCGAGCTGCGCGCGGTCCATCCTCCTGCTCTCGGCGCCGATCCTGGCGGGGGCGTTGCTGACGCTGCGCGTCGGGGCGCCCACGCGGCCGGCGGCGACCGGCGCGCTGGCCGGCGTCGCGGCCGGCGCCATGGCCTGCCTCGCCTACGCCCTGTGGTGTCCCGCAGACGGGGTCGCCTTCGTCGCGCTCTCCTACGGCGGCGCGATCGCGGTCGCGGGCCTGGCCGGGGCGCTCGCGGGGGGGCGCGTGCTGGCCTGGTGAGGCGGGGCGGGGCGCGCGTGCGCGGAGCGGGGGGAGGGCCGCGCCGCGCCGGCCTCAGCCCCGGGCCGCCCTTCGCCGAAGGCGGGGTTGCCGCGCCCGGCGGGCGCCGTCGCGACCTGGTTCCAGTCCTCCGGGTTTCCCGCTAATCCAGAGACATGGATATCGTCCTGATCACGAGCACGATCGCCTCCCTGTTCCTTGTGATCGGGGTGGCGGAGCCGTTGGCCGCGCGGCTGCGGCTGCCCTACAGCGTGATTCTCGCGCTGCTGGGGGTGCTGATCGGCGCGGCCGCGGCGTTCTTCCTGCAGACCGAGCTGACCGACGCGCTCAACCCCGTGTCCGAGGCGATCCTCGGGCTGCCGATCCGCTCGAATGTCTTCCTCTACGTGTTCCTGCCCACGCTGCTGTTCCAGGCGACGCTGGGGATGAACCTGCGGCGGATGCTCGACGACTGGGCGCCGATCATCCTGCTGGCGGTGGTCGCGGTGGTCGCGGCGACGCTGGCGGTCGGCTACGCGCTGTCGTGGACGGGGGTGCTGCCGCTGACCTCGTGCCTGCTGATCGGGGCCATCGTCTCGACCACCGATCCCTCGGCGGTCGTGGGCATCTTCCGCTCGATCTCGGCGCCGCGCCGGCTGGCGCGGATCATCGAGGGCGAGAGCCTGCTGAACGACGCCGCGGCCATCGCGCTGTTCGGCCTGTTCATGGGCTTTGTGATGCTGGGGGTGCCGGACCCGCGGCTGGACGACGCGCTGGCCCGGTTTCCGATGCTGATCGCGGGCGGGGCGGCGACGGGCTGGATCGCGGCGCGGCTGGCGCTGCGGGTGATGTCGGCCTTCTCGCGCTATGAACTCGCGCAGATGTCGATCTCGGTGGCGCTGCCCTACCTCGCCTACATCATCGCCGAGCAGAGCATCGGCGCCTCGGGGGTCATCGCGGTGGTGACCGCGGGGCTGACGCTGAACCTCGCCGCGCCGGGACGCCTGCCGCCGCAGGCCTGGGCCAACCTGCGCGAGGTCTGGGACCTGCTCGCCCACTGGTCGGGGGCGCTGATCTTCATCCTCGCCGCCCTGCTGATCCCGCGGCTGCTGGAGGGGGTCGACCTTGCCGACATCGGGCTGGTCGCGGTGGTGATCGTCGCCGCCGCGGCGGCGCGCGCCACGATCCTGTTCGTGCTGCTGCCGCTGCTGACGCTGCTGCGGGCCTCGCCGGCGGTGGAGCCGCGCTACCGCGTCGCGATCCTGTGGGGCGGGCTGCGCGGGGCCGTGACGCTGGCGCTGGCGCTCGCGGTCACCGAAAGCGCGCTGGTCCCGCCCGAGACCAAGCGCGTGGTGGGCATCCTGGCCACCGGCTTCACCCTGTTCACCCTGATCGTCCAGGGCGCCACGCTGCGTCCGGTGATCGGGTGGCTCGGGCTCGACCGGCTCTCGCCCATCGACGAGGCGCTTTCGCGGCAGGTGGTGGCCGTGGCCCTGCAGACGGTGCGCGAGGACGTGGCCCGGATCACCGGCAACTACGAGCTGAGCCACGACATCGTCCGCTCCGAGGCCAAGCGCTTCGGCGAACGGCTCGACGGGGCGGTGAAGGCGGCCGAGGCGAGCACCTCTATCCTCGACCGCGACCGGGTCACGCTGGGTCTGATCGCGCTCGCGGGCGCGGAGCGCGAGGCGATCCTGGCGCGGATGCTGGCGCGCACGATCTCGGCGCGGATGGCCGACCAGATCCTCTCGGACGCAGACCGGCTGATCGAGGGCGCGCGCTCGGGCGGGCGCAGCGGCTACCAGCGCGCGGCCCGCCGCAGCCTCGCCTACGGGCGCGCCATGCGGGTCGCGGCCGTCCTGCACAACCGGCTGCGGCTGTCGCGCCCGCTCGCGCGGGTCACCGCCGACCGGTTCGAGCTGCTGCTCTCGCAGCGGCTGATCCTGCGCGACCTCGGCGGCTTCATCGACGGGCGCATCCGCCGGATCCACGGCCGCCGCGTGGCCGACCTGCTGCAGGAGATGCTGACCCGCCGGGTCGAGACGGTGGAGACGGCGCTCGAGGGCCTGCGCCTGCAGTATCCGGGCTATGCCGAGGAGCTCGAGCGGCGCTTCATCCGGCGCACCGCCCTCCGCCTTGAGGAGCGCGAATACGCCGCCATGCGCGAGGACGGCCTGATCGGCGCCGAGATCCACACCTCGCTGGTCCAGGAGCTGACCGCGCGCCGGGCCGCGGCCGAGGAGCGGCCGCGCCTCGACATCGCGGTGCAGCGCGCGGAGCTGGTGCGGCGCTTCCCGCTGTTCTCCGATCTCGACGACGCGGTGCTGCGGCGGCTGGGGCGGGCGCTGAAGACCCGCTATGCCGACGCGGGCGACGTGGTCCTGCACAAGGACGCCCCGGCGCGCAGCGTGTACTTCATCGCCACGGGCGCGGTGGAACTGTCGAGCGCGGGCCAGACCTGGCGGCTGGGGCGCGGCGAGATGTTCGGGCAGATGGCGATCCTGACGCGCCGCTCGCGCCGCTCGGAGGTGCGGGCGATCGCGCCCTCGACCCTGCTGGTCCTCGACGAGGCGCGGTTCCGCCGCTTGCTCGCGCGCAGCAAGGCCGTGGCGGCCGCCGTGCGGTCGAGCGCGACCAAGCGCGGCATCTCGCTGGCCACGCTGGAGGAGGAGGCCGGGCCGCCGCCGCCGCCGCCGCACTCGCCCGGATCGTAGGGCGCCGGGGGCCTCGCGCGGGGCGGGGGCCCTTCTGCTCGTCGCGCGCGCGGGTTAGTCTGGGCGCCGATCCCGGCGGGCGGCCCCGCCTGCGCCGCCGCGACCTTCGAGGAGGACTCTCATGACCCAACCGGTTCGCGTGGACATCGTGTCGGACGTCGTGTGCCCCTGGTGCCTGATCGGCTGGCGCCAGCTGGCCCGCGCCTCGCAGGAGACGGGGGTGCCCGTCGAGGTGCACTGGCATCCCTTCGAGCTGAACCCCGACATGCCGCCCGAGGGCGAGAACCTTCGCGATCACGTGGCGCGCAAGTACGGCTCGACGCCCGCGCAGTCCTCCGGCGCGCGGGCGCGGATCGTCGAGATGGGCGCGGCGCTGGGCTTCGACTTCGCCTACGGCCCCGAGACGCGGATGCGCAACACCTTCCTCGCCCACCAGCTGATCGACTGGGCCGAGACGCAGGGCATGGCGCACGAGACCAAGCAGGCCCTGTTCGAGAGCTTTTTCACGCGGGGCGAGGACGTTTCGGACCTCGAGACGCTGGTCGCGGTCGCCGGGCGCGTCGGGCTCGACCCCGCCGCCGCCCGCGGCGCGCTGGAGCGCGGCGAGCGGGCGGCGCTGGTGCGCGAGAAGCAGGCGTTCTGGACCGAGCGCGGGATTTCCGGCGTGCCCGCGATGATCTTCGACCGCCGCCGCATGGTCCCCGGCGCCCAGGGCGAGGAGACCTTCGCCGCGATCCTGCGCCGACAGGCCGCCGCCGCCGCGGTCTGAGGGGCGAAGGCCGGGATCTGCGGGTTCGGTCCGGGCCGGCGGGCGGCGCAACGGGGCTCGACGGCGGCGGGCGCCCCGCCTTTCCTGCGACCGGGGCGGACGCCGCGGTATCCGAGGCCGAACAGAGGGATGAGGCGCAGCGGGGAGGGGGGGCGACCGCCCGCCATGCTTCGGCCCGCGCGCGCCGGGCCTCGCTTGCCGCGGCTGTTGCCTGTCGGCTTCGTCGCAGGGGCCTGCGAACGCCGGGAAAAGCTCACGATGACGTGCGCGCGGCCCGGTCGGCGCGCCTTTCCATCCCCGACATATTCGAACATCATTCATTGCATTCGCGCGGATCGGAGGCAGCGGAACCAACGCCGCCGCGACCGTCGGCGGAAGGTCTCTGCGCGGGCGCGACTCTTCCCTCGCGCGACCCTCCCCTCACGCGCTCATGACGCCCGGGGGCCCACGACAGCAGGGGCCCCATGAAAGCAGGGGGACGGACATGAACGTGCATGCCCAAACCTCATTCGCCCAGTGGCACGCGCACGGCCAGCACGCGTCCTACGTGCGGGCGCGAAAATCCTCGGGCGGGCTCCTCGATCTGCTGGAGGTGGCGCGGCCGGCGGGGAACATGTCCCGCCCCGCGCTTGGGGACCTCGTGCTGGTCGAGGACATGCTCGGCAACGGCCATCTCAGGGGCGACCTTGGCGGCGGCCGCATCGATATGCGGACACGCAAGGGCGCCCTCATCGTCGTGGCGCCGAACTTCTCGACCACGGTGATCAACGGCGCAAGTCACCGGCTCCGAAGCCTCGCGTTTCCCGTGGCGAAGTGGGAAGACATGCTCGACGGGGGCGCCGAGGGCCGGTTCTCGTTCGACACCTCCTTCGTCTACGGCCAGTCCTTCGAGTCGCCCGCGATCCGGGCGGCGCTGCGCGCCCTCTGGGCGCTGTGCGAGGACGAGGGGGCGCCCTCCCGGCTGCTGGCGCAGGCGGCGGGCTGCGAGATCCTCGCCGAACTCTGCCGCCTGGGCGGGGCGCCGCTGGCTCCGGCGAGGGGCGGCCTCGCCCCCTGGGCCAGGCGGAGATGCGTCGAGCTGATGCGGGCGCGGTTCGCCGAAGACATCAGCCTCGAAGACCTGGCGGCCGAGGTCCGGCTCTCGCCCTATCACTTCGCGCGCATGTTCAAGCAGAGCCTGGGCGTGCCGCCGCGGGTCTACCTGACCCGGCTGAGGGTGGCCAAGGCCTGCGAGCTGCTCGAACGGACGGACCTGCCGATCACGCAGATCGCGCTCGAGGTCGGGTATTCGGCCAACCAGGTCCTCGCCCGCGTCTTCGTCAAGCACATGCGGATGAGCCCGTCGGAGTATCGCAAGGCCGTTCGGGATCCGGGGCGCGCCTGAGCGCCGCGGTGAGGCGCGCATCGCGGGCGGATGGCGAGGGCGACCCGCCGTCCGGCGGGCGGGATCTGGCGCGGCCCCGGGGGATGCGCGCCGACGCGGATCGTCGACCGGCCGCAGGGGGCGCGGAGGCGTGCTGATCCCGGCGCGGAAGCCGCCGCCCGGCGCCGCCGCCGGAGCTTTGCGGGGGGCGCGATCGGCTTGACCGCAAGAATGGCGCTCTGGCGGCAGCTTCTGCGCCGCGGGTCTGCGGCCGCCCGGCCAGGGTCCGTCGGCAGACCCCGCCTCTCGCTCCGCTCAGAAGGAGGACGCCATGGCCTTTCGCAACGGGCTCGTCCCGCGTGTTCGTCTCCGGGACCCTGGCGACGAACACGGCGCAGCGGCCGCGGCGCGGATCTGAAGCCGGAGGCGCCGGGCCGGGGCGCGGGGCCCCCGGACCGTGATCGCGCGGGATGCGGCCGGACGCGGATCGGCCGCCCGCGACACGCCCCGCCCCCGTCAATCCCTTGCCTGGGACCAAGCATGGACGTCACCGCCTATCTTGCCTTCGCGATCGTGTGCGCCGTGCAGTCGGCGACGCCGGGACCGTCCACGTTGTTCATCGTGAACAATGCCGTCGCGCACGGGTGGCCGCGCGCCCTGAGCGCCCTGAGCGGCGACCTGGTCGCCATCGCGATCCTGGCCACGCTGTCGGTCCTGGGATTGGGGGCGCTGCTTGAAAGCCGCCCGGCGGCGTTCCTCGGCCTTCGGCTGGCAGGGGCGGCCTATATCCTCTGGCTCGGGTGGACCTTCGTTCGGCCGGGCGGGAAGGACCTCGGGGCGGCGGCGGCTGCGACGCCGCGCGCGCAGAGCGGCGCGGCGCTCTGGCTCCATTCGTTCGGCGTGGGGATCAGCAATCCCAAGGCGGTGCTGTTCTTCGCCGCCCTGTTCCCCCAGTTCCTTCCCGAAGACGGCGGACCGGCGCTGCTCGCGCTTCTGGTCTCGACCTTCGTGGTCGTGAAGTTCGTCGTCCTGGGGGGCTATGCGATCGGCGCGCGGCGCATCGCGGGCGTGCTGCGCAGGCCCGAGCACGCAAGGCGCGGGCAGATCCTGGCCGGCGTCGTCTTCGGGGTCTTCGGGATGCTGATGATCTGGTCCGCACTGGCCGCGGCGTGACGCGACGCCCGCTCGGCCACGCCGCACCCTCGCCTCCCGCGGGTCGGGGACGCCCGCCTTGCGGGCGGATCGTCACCGCTTCGCGTCCGTCCGCCCCGAGGGCGCCGGACGCGAGGCCGCCCCAGAGGGGGTCGAACGGCGCGCGGTCCGGCCTGCAGAGCACGGCCAGGATCTCGCGCCCGGCCGCGCGCGCCCGCAGGCAGGAGGCCTGTCGGCCCGCGAACCGTCAGGTCGAGGAAGAGGCGGGGGCAGGGCGGGAAAGTGTCCGCACTCCGGGCAGACGCCAAGGGGCGGATCTTGGCCGTGCGCGGAGGCTTCGGTCTTTGGTCCTGGCGCGCCTGGAGGCGGGCGCGGGCGTCATGCGGCGGACACCTGCGTCCCCGGGCGGGAGGCGGGCGGCGTCCGCGCGGCAAAGGCGCCGGGCGGCGCGCCGACGTGGCGGGCGAAGGCCACGCTGAAGGCGCTGGCGGAGCCGTAGCCGACCCGGCGCGCGACCTCGGCGATCGGCTCGGCGCGTCCGGCCAGCATCTCCTTGGCCAGCGACATCCGCCACCGCGTCACATATTCCATCGGCGCGACCCCGACCTCGCGGCGGAACCGCTCGTAGAAGGTGGAGCGCGACATGGCGGCGGCGGCGGCCAGATCGGCCACCGACTGGGGCCGCTCGGGATGCGCATGGATGTCGCGCAGGGCGGCGCCCAGCCGCGGATCGGCCAGGCCGCGCAGCAGCCCCGGCATCGCGCCCGTCCCGCCCGAGGAGCGCAGCGCGTCGATCATCAGCACCTCGAGCAGGTGACCGAGCACCCTCTCGCGGGCGGCGCGGTCGGCGCGGGTCTCGTCGTCGATCAGCCTCACGATGGCGGTCAGCCGGTCGGCGCCGTGGACATGGATCACCTCGGGCAGCAGCGAGACCAGAAGCTCGCGGTCGGGCGAGGCGAAGGCGCAATGCCCGACCAGCATGACCACGTCCGCCGGCGCCTCGGGGTCGCCCAGACGGACGACGCCGGGGGACAGTTCCAGCGGCCGGCGGACCGCGCCCGGCCCCGGCGCCTCGAGGCTGGCGCAGGCGAAGGCGTGGGCCTCCGGCACAAGCGCGAAGTCGCCCGCCGCCAGCCGCAGGGGCGCGCGGCCCGCCACCCTCAGGCGGCACCCCCCCTCGACCACCGCGCAATAGAACGGACTGCCCAGATCGCGACGCTCCACGATCCAGCGCCCGGCCCCCGTCACCCGCTTGGCGATCGACGGGGCGGGTTTCAGGAGGCGGACGACATCTGCGAGGGGATCGCTCATGCTCCGGACATACGCTGAAGATATCCGGAGTTCCAGTGATGGATTGTCCGGGTTCGGCCGACCATCTCCGGATCTCCGCATCAACAGGAGGACCATGAGATGCCCAGGATCCTGATCACCGGCTGCTCCAGCGGCTTCGGCCTGACCATCGCGCAGCGCTTTCTGGACGAGGGATGGGAGGTGGTCGCCACGATGCGCAGCCCCCGCGCGGATCTTCTGCCCGCGAGCGAGCGGCTGACCCTCCTGCCGCTCGACGTCACCGACGCGCAGAGCGTTGCGGCCGCGGTCGCGGCGGCCGGTCCGCTCGACGCGCTGGTCAACAACGCGGGGGTCGGCCTGCTGAACGTGGTGGAAGGCGCGACGATGGAGGCGATGCGCGAGGTGTTCGAGACCAACACGCTCGGCCCCATCGCCATGACGAGGGCCGTCATGCCGCAGTTCCGCGCGCGCGGCGGCGGCGCGATCGTCAACGTCAGCTCCAGCGTCACGGTCAGGCCGCTCGCGGCCCTTTCGGCCTACAGCGCCAGCAAGGCCGCCCTGAACGCCTTCACCGAGAGCTTCGCGCTCGAGGCCGCGCTGTTCGGCGTGCGGGTCCGGCTGGTCCTGCCCGGCTCCGCGCCCGCGACCTCCTTCGGCCAGAACGCGATCGCCCGGATGGGGCTGGAGATCCCCGAGCCCTACAACGCCTTCGTCATGGACCGTCTCGGAGCGCTGCGCGGGGCGAGCGAGGTCACCGAGCCCGAAGACGTGGCCCGCGCGGTGTGGCGGGCGGTCGTCGAGCCCGACGCGCCGATGAAGAGCCCCGCAGGCGCCGACGCCGTGAGCTGGTTCCGCGAGGCAGGCCTGCCGGTCGCATGATCGGGCGACGCCGCCTCCCCCCTGGGGGCGGCGTCGCCGAAGCCGCCGGGTCGGCCGCCCCCGGCCTGGCGTCAGGACGACCCCCGGGAGTTCCAGAGCCGGGCGGTCCGGCCTTCGGGTTCGGCGCAGCCTGTAGCGCAGCGCCGGAGGAGCCCTGGCGGACCGGGGGCGAGCCACGAGGCGACGGCCTGTCGCCGGGGAGCGGCGGGGGCGGCTAGGTTGCCCGCCCGGCGGCCTCCTTCAGGATCGCGTCGAGGCACATGCGGCGGATCTGGGTCCTGTCGGCCTCGGTCAACGGCCGCTTCTGCGCGCGGCGCCATTTCAGCGTGTTGCGAATCGCGCCGCCGATGAAGCCGCCCATCATCGAGGGCTCTCCCGGGCGCAGCAGCTCCGCCGCCGCGAGCTGCTGCAGGATGCCCTCGATATGCGCGCTGGGCGCCGCGAAGACCTCGATCAGCTCCTCGCCCGGGATCAGGGGCACGGAGGACAGATACTCGAACAGGATCGCCCGGCCGGAATCGGCTTCGAACATGTCGACATAGGCGTCGATGTAGAGCTCCAGCCGGCGGATCGGCGAGGCGTCGGGCCGGTCGGCGGCGAGCATCGCCGCGGTCATTTCCTCCGACAGCCGCCGGTAGACTGCGCCGATCAGCTCTTCCTTCGAATCGAAGTGGTTGTAGATCGACCCGGCGGCCACGCCGGCCCTGGTCGCGATCCGGGCCATGCTGCTCTGCAGTCCGAACTCGACCAGCATGTCTTCGGCGGCCCTCAGGATCCGCTCCCGCATCGGCATCAACTGATCCACGCCGCTTCCTTTCAGGCCCTCGCCAGGTCTCGGCCCGGAGCGTTTCGGGTCGAGGCGGATGCACTGAATGAACATTCATTCGTTTGTCACGAACCCTAGCTATAGGTCGCGCCCAGGCCAGGGCAAGCGCCAACTGCAGGCGGCCCTGAGAAACACGCGACCGTCAGGAGCCCCCCATGTCGACGAAAGACGTCACCTTCGTTCACCTCACCGACCTGCACATCTCGGCCCCCGCGCTGGCCGACGAGACGCTGGTCGGCGATTCCGAGGCTGCGCTGCGCCGCACCTGCGCCGAGATCGCGCGCATGGATCCGCAGCCGGAATTCGTGGTGATCTCGGGCGACCTGTCCAACCATGGCGAGGCCGAGAGCTACCGCCACCTGCAGGCGCTGCTCGACGAGGCGGCGCCGAAGGTCCCGGTGATCCTGGCGCTGGGCAACCACGACGACCGCGCGGGCTTCGCCGCCGCCTTCCCGCAGCTGGCCCACGATCCCGCGCGGCCCTTCGACCACGATCTGGTCGTGCAGGGCATCCACGTGATCGTGCTCGACAGCTCGATCCCCTCGGGGGTCGAGGGCGACTGGGAGGCGGGCCAGATGGACTGGCTGGCCGAGCGGCTCGAGGCCCATCCCGGCGCGCCCAAGTTGCTGGTGATCCACCATCCCCCGATGCTGGACGAGGCGACGGGCGCCGACTTCCCCTGGAAGTCGCTGACCCTGCGGGCCACGCGCGCGCTCCGCGAGGCGATCGCGGGCCGGGACGTGATCGGGATCCTCTCGGGTCACATCCACCTCGACCGGGTCGAGCACTGGCACGGCGTGCCGGTGATCATCGGCGCGGGCCACCACGCGGCCTCGGACCCGGTGGCGATGGGCGAGACCCTGCGGATGCTCGACGCCACCGGCTTCGCGATCTGCACCCTGCGCCCGTCCGGCCTGGGCGTCACCTTCGTGCCCCACCCCCAGACCCGCGCCGTGGCGCATGAGCTGAGCCTCGACGCGCTGCGCGCCTACATCGCCGAGAAATACGGCGAGGCCGCCTGACCCTGCGCCGGAGGGGCGACGCGCCGCCCCTCCGCGCCCCCTGCCTGACGCTTGCCCTCCCGGAGTTCCAGACATGACCCTCATTCTGACCCGCCGCGCCGCCCTCGGGCTGACCGCCGCGGCCGGCGCGCTGGCGCTGGTCGCCGGCCCCGCCCTGGCGCAGAGCCGTCCGATCCCCGCCGAGGTCGCCGAGCCGGTGACCATCAGCTTCTACAACTACAACCTCTCCAGCGCCGGCAACGGCGCCGAGGCGACCAAGCGGATGATCGCCGAGTTCATGGAGGCCAACCCGAACGTCACCGTCGTCGGCGTCCCGGTGAAGCCGCAGGACATGATGACCCGCATCCAGGCGGACATGGTCGCGGGCCAGCCCGCGGACCTCTCGCAGATGGTGTTCTCGGGCCTCGACTTCGCCGTGCAGAACCTCGGCGCCGTGGCGCTGGAAGACGTGATCCCCCCCGCCGAGCTGGAGGCCCATTTCGACGGCATGGTTCCCAACGGGCTCGAGCTGGGCAAGCTGAACGGCAAGACCTACGGGCTGGCCTACACCTTCTCGACTCCGATCCTGTTCTACAACGCCGACCTGTTCCGCAAGGCGGGCCTCGACCCCGACCAGCCCCCCGCGACCTGGGCCGAGGTCCGGCAGGCCGGCCTCGCGATCAAGGAGGCGACCGGCGCCCTGCCGCTGGCCACCGGCATCTACGGCCCCTCGGCCGGCGACTGGCTGATGCAGGGGGTCCTGCGCTCGAACGGCGGCATGATCATCGACGCCGACCGCACGCGGATGATCTTCGCCGAGCCGGCGTCGGTGGAAGCTGTCTCGATGCTGCGGGACCTCGCCGCGAACGGGATCATGGAGAACCTGCCGGTCGACTCCCAGCTCGAGGGCATGGCGGCGGGCGCGACCGCGATGTACCTGCAGACCTCGGCCATCCAGGGCCATCTGGTGCGCGGCGCCGACGGCAAGTACGAGCTGCGCGCCGCCCCGATGCCCAGCTTCGGCGACAAGCCGGTGCGGCCCAACAACTCCGGCTCGGCCCTGACCATCCACGCGCAGGACCCGCTCAAGCAGCGCGCGGCCTGGGAGCTGATGAAGTTCCTGACCTCCAAGCACGGCTACACGGTGATCACCCGCGACATCGGCTACCTGCCCCTGCGCACCGCGATCGTTAACGACCCCGAGTATCTGGGCGAGTGGGTGAAGGACCACCCGCTGCTGCAGCCCAACCTCGACCAGCTGGCCAAGCTGGAGCCCTGGGCGCCGATGCCCGGGCCCAACTACCAGCAGATCTCGATCACCGCGATGGACGCGATGGAGCGCGCGACCTTCGGCGGCGACGACGACGTGGCCGGCATCCTGGCCGACGCGCAGGAACGCGCCCAGCGCCTTGTCCCCTGATCCGGCCCCGATCCCGCCTGATCGGGCCCTGATCGGGCGCCCGATCCCGCGTGCAGACGGGCGGAGGCCGGAGCGATCCGGCCTCCGCCGCCCGCCCGGCCCCTCTCCGCCCCCCCCGCCCCCCCCCGCCAGCCCCCGAACGGAGCGCCGACCTTGACCGACGCCGCCCCCCCGGCCCCCGGCCTGACCCGACCGCGCCCCCCCGCGGGCTCGTCGGCGCGCCGCCGAGGCCCGACCCGATCCCAGCGGATCAGCCGCGGGCTCCGGCCCTATCTGTACCTTGCGCCGGCGCTGCTCTGCTTCGTGGTGTGGATCTACGAACCGCTGGCGCAGGCCTTCTGGCTGAGTTTCCAGCAGTGGAACCTGCTGCCGTTCTCGCCGAAGGTCTGGGTGGGCTGGGACAACTATCGCAACATCCTCGACCTGCCGCAGTTCTGGCAGGCGCTGAACAACACCTGGCTTTACCTGGTGGGGCTGCTGCCGATGACCGTGGCGCTGCCGCTGGCGATCGCGATCTTCACCCAGGACCTGCCCGCCCGCTCGCGCAACCTCTACCGCGCGCTGATCTTCGTGCCGCTGATCGTGCCGCCCGTGGTCGCCGCCGCCGTCTGGCGCTGGCTGCTCGACCCGCGCTACGGCGTGGTCAACAGCTGGCTGACGGGGCTCGGCCTAGAGCCGGTGAGCTTCCTCTCGGACCCCGACTGGGCGCTGTGGACCATCACCTTCATCACCGGCTGGAAGCTGATCGGCTTCGCCACGCTGATCCTGTCGGCGGCCAACGCCTCGATCGACCCCTCGCTGATCGAGGCGGCGCGGCTCGACGGCGCCACCCGCTGGCGGATCGTGCGCGACGTGCGCCTGCCGCTGCTCTCGCCCACGATCCTGCTGCTGGCGATGATGGTGATCCTGCTCGGGGCGCAGTGGAGCTTCGCCTACATCCATGTGCTGACCGAGGGCGGGCCGCTGGGGGCCACCACCAACATCTACTACCTGCTGTGGCAGTTCGGCTTCGCGACCCTGTCGGTGGGCTGGTCCTCGGCCTCGGCGGTGATCCTGTTCATCGGCTTCGGGCTGCTCGCCGCCGCGATCTTCCGCCTCAAGGAGAGGGTCACCTTCCATGACGACTGACGTCCTCGCCCCCTCCGCCTCCAGGCCCGCGCGCCTGCGGCCCCGCGCCTCCGCGCGGGTCGCCCAGGGGTGGGAGGTCCGGATCGGCCACGCGCTGATGATCGCGCTGTCGCTGGTCTGCGTGTTTCCGGTCTACTGGATGCTGGTCACCTCGCTGCGGCCGCCGGGCGACATCTATTCCACGGCGCTGTGGCCCGACGCCGCCTCGATCGAGAATTACGCCTACGCGATCCGCGCCATCCCGATGGGGCGCATGCTGCTGAACACCTTCGCCGTCTCGGCGGCGGTCACCGCGATCCAACTCGCGACCGGGATCCTGGCGGGCTACGCCTTCGCGCGCTGGAAGTTCCCGGGCTCGGGCCTGCTGATGGCGGCGGTGGCGCTGACCTGGCTGGTGCCGCTGCAGGTGGTGATGATCCCCAACTACCTGCTGGTCGCGCAGCTGGGCATGATCGACACGCTCGGCTCGCTGATCCTGCCTCATGTCGCCTCGGCCTTCGCGATCCTGCTGCTGGCCCAGGCGATGCGCTCCTTCCCCAGGGAGGTGATCGAGGCCGCCCGCATGGACGGCGCCGGCCACGCCCACATCCTGTGGCAGGTGGTGCTGCCCAACCTGCGCGGCACGCTCGCCGCGCTGTCGATCCTGATCTTCATCTCGACCTGGAACGAATACTTCTGGCCGCTGCTGCTGACCCGCACCCCCGAGAACTCGGTGGTCCAGATCGGCCTGCAGATGTTCATCACCGCCGAGGGCACGCAGTGGGGGCCGCTGATGGCCGCCTCGACGATGGCGAGCCTTCCCATCCTCCTCATCTACCTCGTCCTGCAGCGGCAGGTGATCTCCTCCTTCATGAAATCGGGGCTTCGCTGATGTCCGACCCGCGCCTGATCCCCCTTGCCGGCAGCCACAATATCCGCGACCTGGGCGGCTGGCCCGCCAGGGAGGGCGAGACCGCCTTCCGCCGCGCCCTGCGCGCCGACAGCCTGCACCGGCTGGACCGGGAAGGGGTGGAGGCCCTGCGCGACCTCGGCGTGGCGCTGGTGATCGACCTGCGCCGGGCCGACGAGCTTGCGCGCGCGCCCAATCCCTTCGCGCAGGGCGTGCCCGGCGTGGACTACCGCCACCTCTCGCTGTTCGAGGATCTGGACCCGACCGGAGAGGCCCTGGGCGCCGACGGGGCCGGGGCGCCCGACCTGCTGCTCGCCCTCTACCGGCTGGCGCTGGACCGGCGCGGGGCGGCCTTCGTCGAGACGCTGAGCCTGATCTCGCGGAGCCCGGAGGGGGCGGTGCTGTTCCACTGCGCGGCCGGCAAGGACCGCACCGGCCTGATCGCGGCCTTCCTGCTGCTGCTGGCCGGCGCCGAGCCCGAGACCGTGGTCGCCGACTACGCCGCCACCGGCGCGCGCCTGCCCGGCCTGCTCGCCGCCCTGCGCGCCGACGCCGAGGCCCACGGGCAGGACCTGAACCCGGCCCTGCTCGCCTCCGATCCCCGGACCATGCGCGCGCTGCTGCGCCATCTCGAGGACCGCCACGGCGGGGCCGAGACCTACCTGCGCCGGCACGGGATGGCCGAGGAGGACCTCGCCGCCCTGCGCACCCGCTTGCGCGCCCGTCGCGTCGAGGAGACCGCGTGATGTCCCATGTCGTCTTTTCCGACCTGCGCAAGAGCTACGGCGAGACCGCGGCCCTGCACGGGCTGAACCTCGTCATCGAGGAGGGCGAGTTCGTGGTGGTCGTCGGCCCCTCGGGCTGCGGGAAGTCCACGCTTCTGCGGATGATCGCGGGGCTCGAGGACATCTCCGGCGGCGAGATCGCGGTGGCCGGCGAGGTGGTCAACGACCTCGACCCCGTGCAGCGCGGCTGCGCGATGGTGTTCCAGAACTATGCGCTCTACCCGCACATGACGGTGGCCGAGAACATCGGCTACCCGCTGCGCCTCGCGGGCGTGAAGAAGCCCGAGCGGGCCGAGCGCGTGCGCGCCGCGGCCGCGGTGCTGGGCCTCGAGCCCTATCTCGACCGTCGTCCCAAGGCGCTGTCGGGCGGACAGCGCCAGCGCGTCGCCATGGGCCGCGCGATCGTGCGCGAGCCCAAGCTGTTCCTGTTCGACGAGCCGCTCTCGAACCTCGACGCCACCCTGCGGGTGCAGATGCGCATCGAGCTGCGCCGCCTGCACCGGCGGCTGGGCGCGACCTCGATCCTGGTGACCCACGATCAGGTCGAGGCGATGACGATGGCCGACCGGCTGGTGGTGATGAACGGCGGCCGGATCGAGCAGCAGGGCGCGCCGTCGGAGGTCTACGCCCGCCCCGCCTCGACCTTCGTCGCGGGCTTCCTCGGCGCGCCGGCGATGAACCTGCTGGGGGCGACGATCGACGAGGCGGGCCGGCTCGCGCCCGACGCCGCGCCCGACTTCGCTCTGCCCTCTCCGGTCGCGCTGCGCCCCGGCGCCGCGCTGACCCTGGGCGTGCGGCCTGAGGACATGCGTCTGGCGGCGCCCGGAACCCCCGGTCTCCCCGCCCGCGTGGACATGGTCGAGGACCTCGGCGGCGCCCGCATCGCCTATTGCAACGTCGACGGCGGCCACGCCAGCGCCGTCCTGGGCCGCGACGCCCCCTGGCGCGAGGACGACCTCGTGGTCCTGGTTCCCGACGCGGCGCGTCTGCACGCCTTCGCCCTGGACGACGGCCGCCGCCTGCCCGAACACCCCCGCGCCGTCGCCGCGGCGGCGGCCGAAGCCCGGGGCCTGGTCGCATAGAACTGGCGCGGCCGGCGAGCCGCAGGGGGCGGGACTACAGGGGGCGAGGATCTCTCGCCCGACCGCGAGGGCGTCGGGCGGGAGGCGCTTGCCCGTCCGGCGGGAGATCAGCCGACGCCCGATGTCGAAGGGGGGCGAGGCGGGGGCATGGGGCAAGAGGAAACGACGGAGCCGGGGGGGCGAACCCAGCGCCTCCTTGCGGGCAGGGGGGCGGGACGTCGGCGCGGTCGTTCGGGCGGCCGCCGAACACGCGGCGGACGGCCAGACGGAGGTTTCGCATCGCGACCCCGCCCCGGCGCGGCCCGGTCAGGTTTCATGCCTCCGCCACGGAGAACCGCCGCTCGCGCCAGCGCCGGCAGGCGCGAAGATCGCGGTCGGTCCTGTCTTCGCACAGCGCCGGCCGCATCGCCGGTCCTCGCGTTCCCCGGACTCAGCCAGCGGCGGCGACACCGCGGGAGCGGGCCCGGGACGCGCCGTCATGGCGCGCGCCCGCGCGTGCGAAAGCGTCGGGTCAGGGGGGGATCGGTGGCCTCGATCAGGGGCGCGCCGCCGCCGGAGACCGGCGACGACGAAGGGGAGGCGGCCTCAGGCGGCCGGGGCCGCGGCGGCGAGCAGGGTGCGCGCCGCCTCGGTCGAGGACGCCGGGTTCTGGCCGGTGACCAGCCGCCCGTCGGCGACGACGTGGACGCCCCAGTCCGCGACCTTCGAGAAGATCGCGCCCTGGTCGACCAGCTCGTCCTCGACAAGGAAGGGCACGACGTCGGTCAGCCCGACGCCCGCCTCCTCGCTGTTGGTGAAGCCCGTCACCCGCCGTCCCTGGACGAAGGGCGTCCCGTCGGGGTTCCTGACCCGGTGCAGGACGCCGGGCGCGTGGCAGACGAGCCCGATGGTCTTGCCGGCCGCCCAGAAGGCCTCGATCAGCGCGACCGACGTCGGGTCTTCGGCCAGATCCCACATCGGGCCGTGCCCGCCGGGATAGAAGACTGTGTCGAAGTCGCCCGCGTCGAGGCTGTCGAGCCGGACGGTGGCCGCAAGCTGCGCGTTCGCCGCCTCGTCGGCGAGGAAGCGGCGCGTGGCGTCGGTCTGGAAGCCGGGCTCGTCGCTCTTGGGATCGAGCGGCGGCCGGCCGCCCCTGGGCGAGGCCAGCGTGATCTCGGCGCCGGCGTCCTTGAAGACGTAGTAGGGCGCGGCGAACTCCTCGAGCCAGAAGCCGGTCTTGCGGCCGGTGTCGCCGAGGCGGTCGTGCGAGGTGAGGACGATGAGCACTTTCACGGGTCGTCTCCTTTGACATTGCAGCGCCGTCGGGCGCCGGTTCGGAGCGGCTTCGCTAGACGCCAGGCGTCGGGTTCGCCGTGCCGCTGGCGGGGATATGGGAGCGCCTGGTTCATTCAAGAAATTTATTTCTTGAACAAAGATCATCAGGCGCGATGATATCTTGTGAAATACGATCTGAACCTGTTCCCGGCCTTCATGGCGCTGATGGAGGAGCGCAGCGTGACGCGCGCGGCCGAGCGGCTTGGCGTCACCCAGCCTGCGCTGTCGAACACGCTGAACCGCCTGCGCGAGACGTTCCGCGATCCGCTGTTCGTGCGGGAGCGCTATGGCGTCGCCCCGACCGAATTCGCGCAGAGCATCTTCCCGACCGTCGCCGCGGCGCTGGAGCAGTTCGACGACCTGGTGCGGATGCAGCAGGACTTCCGTCCCGCGGAGACGGAGCGCCTGTTCGCCATCGCGGCCAACAGCTACGTCGAGTTCGTCCTCATGCCGCGGCTCGTCGCCCGATTGCGGACCGAGGCGCCGGGGGTGCGCCTGCGGCTGGCGCCCTTCGGCGACGACCTGACCGAGGCGGGCGTGATGTCGGGGGCGACCGCGCTGGCGCTGGGCCGGGTGGTCGATCCGCCCGACACCGTCGTCGTGCAGCATCTGATGGACGAGGGTCTGGCCTGCGTGGTGCGCGCCGACCACCCCGACGTCGGCGACGCGCTCGACCGCGCGACCTACGAGCGTCTGAAGCACGTCAACGTCCTGCCGCCCGGCCGCTTGCGCGCCGGCCTGTTTCAGGCGCTGGACCGGCAGGGGCTGCGGCGCGAGGTGGCGATATCGGTGACGCATTTTCTCGCCGTGCCCGAGATGATCGCCGTCACCGATCATTGCGCCACGCTGCCGCGCCGGATCTGCCGCGCGCTCGAACGCGACCCGCGCCTCAGGATCGTGGAGCCGCCGGTCGATCTCGGGCGGTTCCCGGTCGAGATGGCCTGGCATGTCCGGCATCGACAGGACGCCGCCCATCGTTGGCTCCGGTCCGTCGTCGCAGACACGGCGAAGACGCTCGAGCCGTGACGCCCTCCGCTAACGCTAGGGACGGCCGAGAGCGGCTTCCGTCAGCCCGGGATCGGAGCCGCACATCGTCTCCCGGCGACGACGGGCCTGAGGCGAGACGAGGGGGGAACGCCGCCGGCTTCAAGCGCGCCGCGCCAACGGCCGGCATGGTGTTCGGGGGCCAAGGCAGGGCCGGGCGCCGCCTGTCCGGAGCGCGAGGCTTGCAGGGCGGCGCGGGCCCCCCCCGGCGGGAGCGGCGAGGGGTCCGGGATGCGGGTCCTCGGCGAACGGGGGCCGCCCCAGCAGGGTATCGTCGCCGCCCTCGCCGCGCAGCACGTCGTCGCCGCCCTTGCCCAGGATCGCGTTCACGCCGTGCGTGCCGAAGATCCAGTCGCCGAACCGCGTGCCGGCCTGGTCCCCGTCCGCGCTTCCGCCCGGCACGGGGCGGTCCTGGGTCGCGACGTCAATCACTAGCACGGTGCGGGTGATTCAGCCCGTGTTCGGGGCGGCGTCGTTCCAGGGGCCGTCGGTCCCCGTCGTCACATAGGGCTCGTCCCCGCCCCAGTCGTTCGGCTCGCCCGGCGCCCAGTTCGTGTCGCCGCCGGCCAGCACGTTGCCGGTCAGGTCCACGAACACGCCCGCCTCGGCCAGGTCGTCGGCGCCGATCCAGATCGGCCGATCATGCGTCGGCGCGAAGATCCCGGCGACGAAAGCGTTCTCCGCCTCGTCGTCGATCCCCACCAGCGTGCCGCCCCCCCCTTCGTCGTGGCGAAGGCCTCGTCGCGGCTCTGCACGCCGGCGTCGGTCAGTTCGACGTAGGTCGAGCCGTGGTGGTGGTTCAGGCCCAGCGTGATCTCGACCTCGCGGGTCATCGTGTCGAGCAGGGCGCCGTCCTCGTCGCGCAACTCGAGCTCGACCAGCAGCCTGACGGTCTCCTTTTGCGGGGGCCGAAATCCGTGAACCCTGGACTGGTCGCCGGGCGCGCAGAGGATCTCCCCGTCAGCCAGCGCGACCGCGCCCCGGTGGCTGAAGGTGGCACGCCGAGCCGGCCCCGCGACACGTCAAGACCGGGCTGATCTCGGCCGCGGAGCGTCTGGAATGCGATGGTCTTGCCGCCAGGTGAGAGGTCGCGCCACGCCCGAGGGTTCGTGGTCCCGCGTCCACCTCGATCTCCGCCTGCGGGGGAGGTGACTCGCCTGTCGCCGTCCCGCCGTTCGGCTGCTCGGCGACGCGCCCGAGCGCAACGATCAGACCTTTCGCGAGCCGGCCGTGGCCCGGCCTCCCGGCTCGGGCCGAGGGAGGTCGCGCCTGATGCCCGGCGGCCGCGAGCATGCGGCAGGCGTCGAGCCGCCTCTGCGCCTGCGTCGCGTCTTGCAGCCAGTTCCGGGTCCAGCGCCGCCTCGCCCCCCGCCGAGCGATCTGGCTGTTCGGGATCGATGGCCACGCATGCTGGCGAGAGGCCCTTGCAGCCCGAACGCAGGCCCGACGTTGTCCGCGGGAGCCTCCGCAGCGGCCTGACCGAGCCGCGCGGGCAATCCGGCGCGGGGCTTCCGGGGCGCCGGTTCGGCGGCGGCTTCGGCGTGCCCGCGACGCAGAGGGCCTTGTCGACCCGCGACGCAGGCGGGGGGCCAGGGCGACCGTCGGGAGCCTGCAGCGCCGCCAGGTCCGCCGCGCCATCGACACGACGCAAGCGATCGATCCGAGCGTCGCCATCGCGTGAGGGCGACAACCGAAACGTCAGGGCGCGAAAGGTTCGAGGAGGCGGAGAGAGGCGGCCTGCAAAGGGATCAGGCGGGCGACGCGGGCGACTTCGGGGCCGGTCGAGGCGATCGCCTCGTCGGTCAGATTGCGGCTGTGACCTGTCGCTGCGATGCAGCCGAGGGGACGGCCGCTCCAGCCCGAGAACGGCGCCGCCACCGCGCTCAGGCCGTCGTAGAACTCGTCGCGGACGATCGCGTAGCCACGCTCGGTCGCTGCGGCGAGGTCGGCCGAGACGTCGTCCCAGCTGGTCAGGGTCGTCGGCGTGTGCGCCCGGTAGGGCTCGGGGCCCAGCAGCGCGCGGCGGCGCGGCTCGTCGAGCGACATCAGCAGGCACTTGCCGGGGCCGGAGCCATGCAGCGGCCCGTGCAGCCAGGTCGAATAGTAGGGGCTGAGCGATCCCGGCGAGAGCGCGACGTCCACCACGCAACGCTCCTGCCCGAAGAACACCACCAGGACCACGCTCTGCCGGATCTGCGCGGCGAGCGCGGAGATCAGCGGCGCCGCGTCCCGGCGAAGCTGCTCGATCGGGTGAAGAAGACTCAAGGGACGCAGCGCCTGAGGGGAGCAGGCGTATTTGCGCCCGTCCGGCAGGCGGATCACGCGGCCAAGCTCCTCGAGCGCGCGCAGCAGCCGCAGGGCGCTTGAATGATCCAGGCCGAGGCCGTCGGCGATCTCGGCGAGCGTCATCGGCTGGGTCGCTGCGAGCAGGAAGTCGAGCACCGCCATGCCGCGCGCGAGCGTCCCGGCCGGCGCGCCGGAGGCGCGGGACGTCCCCCGCGCCGTGCGAGGGGACCCCCGGGCGGCGTCGGGGTCGGGGGCGTCGGTCCGGGTGCTGCTCATCGGGTCTCCTCGTCTGGCAGAGGGCTTTCGCGGGGGGCGCGGAAGCGGCGGCCTCCGCCCCCGCGCCGCGCGGGGTCACTCAAGCGCGGGGTCGGTCTCTTCCTGCATGGCGCGGATCTCCTCGACCAGCCCCTCGCGCCACAGGTCGCCCTCGAACGTCTTGTAGACATCGGCGGCCAGCGCCTCGAACGCCGGGCGGTTGGGCACCGTGACCTTCAGTCCGGCCTCGAGCATCGTGCGCTCGTCGCGCGCCGCCCGCGCGGCGCCGAGGCGGGAGATCAGCTCGCCCGCCTTCGCTACCTCCTCCTCGACGATCGTCTGGGCTTCGGGCGACAGCGTCTGCCAGGTCATGTCGGAGATGTACCAGCCGTAGAGCGAGTAGACGTGGTTCGAATACGCGTAGTAGCTGGTCACCTCATGGAAGTTCATCGGCACGGTCACGTCGAGGCCGTTGTCCTGCCCCTCGACCACGTCCTGGCGCAGCGCGAGATAGAGCTCGTTGAAATTGATCGGGGTCGGGCGCATGCCCCAGGCCTCGAAGCTGGCGATCGAGACCGGGTTGGGCAGCACCCGGATCTTGATCCCCTCGGCGTCGGCGGGCTCGAAGATCGGGCCGGTCTTGGTGTTGAACGAGCGCGGCTCGCGGTCGCCGGCGACGGCCACGACGCGGATGCCCTTCTCCTCGCGCAGGCGGTCGTAGAAAGGCTGGAACAGCTCGGAATTGTAGACCTTTCGGGCCCAGTCCTGGGATTTGAACAGGAACGGGACCTGGCCCACGAAGAATTCCTCATGCCCCTTCTGGTAGCCCAGCAGCGAGATGTCGACCATGGTCATGTCCACCGTGCCCAGCGTCATCGCCGAGAACGTCGCGCCGACGTCGCCGAGCTGGCCGGCGGGGAACACCGTGACGGCGACCTCGCCCCCGGTGCGCTCGGCCACGGCCTCGGCCAGTTGCCGCACGGCCGTGTTCTCGAGCGAGTCCGCGGCGAAGACGTGCCCGAAGCGAAGCTCCGCGCCTTGCGACGAGGTGGCGGCGGCCGCGAGAGCGCCCGCGGCGAACAGGAATCTGAGCATGGGATTTCCTCCGGATTGGGGTGGGGTTTCTTGGCTTTGGGTCCGTCAGCGGACCAGGTCGGGAAGGAACAGCACGAAGCCGGGCCACAGCGTGCAGAGCAGCAGCACCGCGACGAGGGCTGCGAAGAACGGGAGGACCTTGCGGATCACCGCCTCGACGGGCCGGCCGGCGATCGACGCGGTAATGTAGAGGTTCAGCCCCACCGGCGGCGACAGCAGCCCGATCATCAGGTTGAGCACCACGATCAGCCCGAAATGCACCGGGTCGATGCCCAGCGGTCCGATGATCGGCATCAGGATCGGCACGAAGATCACCATCGCCGGCAGCGGCTCGAAGATGCAGCCCACCAGCAGCAGCAGGACGTTGATCATCAGCAGCACCGCCACCGGACCGGCGTCGAGCGCGGTGATCAGGGCCGCGAGCTGCGGACCGATCTGCAGCACCGTCATCGCCCAGGAGAAGGCCGCGGCGGTGGCGAGCGTGATCATGATGATCGCCGACATCTTCGCCGCCGCGCCCAGGATCTCTGGCAGGTCCCGCAGGCGGATGCTGCGGTAGACCGCAAGGCCGACCGCCAGCGCGTAGGCCACGGCCAGCGCCGCGATCTCGGTCACCGTGGCGAAGCCGATCACCACGCCCGCGATCACGAAGACCGGCATGAACAGCGGCACGACGGCCTGCGCGAGCAACCGCGGCGCATGGGCGAGACCGGGGAAGGGCGAGACCGGATGTCCCGCCCGACGGGCGATCCACCAGGCCACCGCCAGCAGGCTCGCCCCCATCAGCGCGCCGGGGGCGACGCCGGCGAGGAACAGCTTGGCGACCGAGACCTGGGTCAGCGCGCCGAAGACGATGAACGGGATCGAGGGCGGAATGATCGGGCCGATCGTCGCCGCCGCCCCGATCAGCGCCGCGGAGTAGTCGGGATCGTAGCCGTCGCGCCGCATCGTGGGCAGCAGCACCGAGGCGGTGGCCGAGCTGTCGGCCACCGCCGAGCCGGAGACCCCGGCCATCAGCATGTTGACCAGCACGCCCACCATGGCGAGCCCGCCGCGGATCCCGCCGATGATCGCCTGGGCGAGCTGCAGCAGCCGTTCGGTGATGCCGCCGCGGTTCATCAGCTCTCCGGCGAGGATGAACAGCGGGATGCCCGCCAGCTCCAGCCCCGAAACGCCGTCGAGCATGGTCTGCGGCGCCACCGCCATCATCTCGGGGCGTCCGAACTCGACGAGCACCACCAGCAGGGCGGTGGCGCCCATCACCAGCCAGATCTCCAGCCCGACCAGGGTCAGGCCCATGAACACGAGGAAGCCGACGCCGATCAGGCTCATCGCGCCGCCTCCCGCAGACGGAGCGCGGCGCGGACGGCCTCCAGCAGGATCATCACGGTCAGCGCCACGGGCAGGACCACGTAGATGTCGCCCTTGGTGAAGCCGACCCCGCCGATGGAGGCGGAGAAGTTGGCCTCGACCACGCGGAACGAGGCCTGAAGGATCAGCGCCAGCGTCGCCGCGCGCACGATCCAGACGACGACCTCGACGCCGCGGCGCGTCCGCCTCGGCAGGCGGTCGACCAGAAAGCCGATGCGCAGGTGGCTGCGCGAGGCCGCCGCAGCGACCGTGCCGAACAGCACCAGCCAGACCTGCAACAGGTTCGCCAGCCCCGGCGCCCAGTGTTCGATCGAGGTCTGCACCGGCAGGTAGCGCAGCACCGCGCCTCCCAGCATCACCACGAAGAGGGCCGCGAGGCAGGCGGCGGCCAGATGCAGGAACAGCCGCTCGACAAAGCGCGAGACGGGATCGCGCGGCGTCTGCGCCGCGGCGGGGTCCTGGGGATCGCCTGTCATCCGCCCCTCCTCAGAACCGATGCGCGTCGAGCGCGTCGTGATCGAAGGTGAAGCCCACGCCCGGCCGGTCGGGGATCGCGGTCATGCCCTCGGCGTCGAGCTCCATCGTCTCGTGGAACAGCGCGGCGAACCAGGGCATGTGCTCGACATAGAGACAGCCGGGCATGGCCAGATGCAGCGAATGCTCGGTGAAGATATGGGGCGAGAACGGCACGTCGAAGGCCGCCATCTGGCCGATCACGTTGCGGAATTCGGTGTAGCCGCCCATCCGCTGCAGGTCGGGCATCAGGATGTCGGCGGCCCGACGCTCGAGCATGTTCTGGATGCCGTGGCGAACGTATTCGGTCTCGCCCGAGGCCAGCGCGGTGTCGAGCGCGCGGGCGATCTCGGCATGGCCGTGGTGGTTCCAGGTGGGGACCGGCTCCTCGAACCAGACCAGGTTGAACCTTTCCAGCTCCCGACCCAGGCGGATCGCGTCGGGCACGCTCAGGCCCTGGTTGGCGTCGGCCATCAGCGCGATGTCGGGGCCGATGGCGTCGCGCACCGCCTCGACGCGCGCGATGTTCTTGGCGACCGGCAGGTTGCCCAGCCGCAGCTTCATCGCCTTGAAGCCCTGGTCGAGGAAGCCGCGGGCCTCCTCGGCCAGCTCCTGCGGGCCCGCCGACAGCCACATCCCGCCGGAGGCGTAGAGGGGCACGCGCTCCCGCGCTCCGCCGAACAGGCGGTGCAGGGGCTGGCCGGTCGCCTTGCCGACGAGGTCCCAGCAGGCGACGTCGATCGGGGTCATGGCGATGATGGCGACGCCCGCCTGGCCGAAGAAGTTCATCGAGCGGAACATGTCGGTCCAGATCGCCTCGACCTGGAACGGGTCGCGGCCGATGACCGAGGGCTTGAGCGCCTCGATCATGGCGTCGAGCACCAGAAGGCGCTCGCGCCCGAAGCAGAAGGCGTAGCCCTCGCCCGAGACGCCCTCGTCGGTCTTCAGCGTGACCAGCAGGCAGGAGACCGAGGCGATGCGGTGCATCGAGGTCAGCAGGGGCTCGGCCAGCGGCAGGTCCACTCGGGCGGTTTCGATCTGGGTGATGCGCATGGGGGTCCTCCCGTTGCGGCCCGCTCTGGCGGCGGGCTCGGGGTTCAGTCGACCGCTTCGGCCTTGGGGCCGTAGGGGAAATAGGCGGGGTGGGCGCCGATCACGGTCATGTCGACCTCGACCATGCTCGGCCCTTCGCGGGAAAGCGCCTCGGCCACGGCCTCGCCGAAGCGGGCCGGATCGGAGACGCGGCGGAAGGGGATCCCGGCCAGCGCGGCGACCCCCTCGAGCGGGGGCGCGGCGAAGCTCTCGTAGCGGCGGCCGGCGCCGGTGGCGTCCTGGATGTGGCGGATCACGCCGTAGCCCGCGTCGTTCATCACCAGGATCACCATGTCCGCGCGCTCCTGCACCGCGGTCCACAGCTCTCCGAGGTTGAGGAAGAAGCCGCCGTCGCCGGTCATGCACACGGTCTTGCGCCCGTCGGCCAGCGCCGCGCCCACGGCCAGGCTGAAGCCCTGTCCGATGCCCGCGCCGACCGGGTAGATCGAGGTCGTGGGATCGAGGACCGGCATCAGCCGGTTGCCCCAGGTGGAGTGGTTGATGGTCACGTCGCGCGCGAAGATCGCGTCGGGCGGCATCGCGGCGCGAAGCTGGTCGGCAAAGTCGGCGTAGGGCCCCAGGGTCGCGGCGAAGGCGCGCCGGGCGCGGGCCTTCATCGTATCGAAGTCGTCGCCGAAGGCGGGGTCCGGGCGCCAGTCCGCCGCCTCCAGCGCGTCGGCGAGCGCGGCCAGCGTCGCGCCCGCGTCCCCCTCCACGAACAGCTCGTTGGAATAGGTGCGGCCGTCTGCGCGGGGGTCGATGTCGATCTGCACGCGCCGCTCGGGCAGCTTCAGGGCGAAGTCCGCCGTCTCCTGCCCGCGCAGGCGGGAGCCGGCGACGATCATCAGGTCGCAGGCGGCGTAGAACTCCTCGATCACCGGCACGCCGGCGCCGTTGAGGCCGCCGAGGGTGCGGGGGTGGGTCTCCTCGACCGTGCCGCGGCCGTTCCAGCTGGTGACCATGCAGAACCCCAGGTCCAGCAGACGCCGCGCCGCCGGGCCCGCGCCGGCCGCGCCCGCGCCCAGCCACAGCATCGGGCGGCGGGCGGAGCGGGCGAGTTCGACCAGCAGGGACAGCGACTCGGGCGTGGGGCCGTCGGGGATCGGCGGGATCAGGCTGAGCGTGTCGAGCGCGGCCGGCCGCGCCAGCGGCGCCCGCTGGATGTCGATGGGGATCTCGACGCTGACCGGGCCGCAGGGGGGCGTCATCGCCTCGCGCGCCGCGCGGACCAGGGCGCCCAGCGCCTCGGCCGCCGAGGGCACGCGATACGCGTTCTTGCCCGAGCTTTTCAGCATCCCGAGCTGGTCGTCCACGTCATGGGTCGTGCCCATGCCGCGTCCGAGATGCGCGGTGCGGGTCTGGCCGGTGATGTGCAGCAGCGGGGTCGAGGCGAAGCGGGCCTCGATCAGCCCCCCCACCGCGTTGGCCGCCCCCGGCCCGGTGGAGGAGAACATCACCCCGATCCCGCCCGAGGCGCGCGCCAGCCCGTCGGCCATGTGGATCGCGCCGGGCTCGCCGCGGGTGGGGATCATGCGGATCGCGTTGCGGTTGGCGATCGCGTCCATCATCGGGATGTTGTGGACGGAGATCACGCCGAAGGCGGTGCGCACGCTCAGGGCGTCGAGGAACTCGGCCACCAGGTCGGCGACGGTGTAGTCGGTCATGTCATGTCTCCCGTCGGGGGCAGGGAAAGGGGGAAGCGAAGCAGATATGCTGCGGGCCGAGGGCGGCGGCGTCGGGGCAGCCGAGCAGGGCGAAGTCGATGAGGATCTCCCGGGCGAACAGCTCCAGCATCCGCGTCACGCCCGGTCCGCCGGCGACGGCGGCGGCATAGAGGAACGGCCGGCCCGCGAAGACCGCCCGCGCGCCGAGCGCCAGCGCCATCAGCACATGGCTGCGGCGCCGCACGCCGCCGTCCATCATCACCGTCAGCCGATCCCCGACCGCCGCGACCACGCCCGGCAGCGCATCCAGCGAGGCGGGCGCGTAGTCGAGCTGCCGCCCCCCGTGAGATGCGCTCGGCGTCGCCCGGGAAATAGCCCTGGCGCCAGGCGTTCGGGTTCGTCCGCGCCAGTTCCTCGATGGGCACGCTCGAGACGCCCGAGACGATCTGCGGCTGGTTGGCGGCGGCGAAAGCCTCGGCCAGCAGCGCGTCGCAGCGGCGGCGCACGAGGGCGTTGAACCCCGTCGGCGCGAGCCCGATGGGGCCCGCATAGCGATGGCCGAACAGCTCGATCGAGGCGTCCCGGCCCGAGACGTCGCGCAGGATCCGCGGGCGGAAGGCGCCGCGGGCGAAGGCCTCGCGGTTCCGCTCGCGCGAGACGTCGTCCTCCGCCCCGCCGGAGACGAACTCCCATACGGCGGCGGGCAGGCGCCGGCGGGCGGCTTTCTCGTAGTCGGCGATGGCGACGCGTCGCGCCATTCGAGGTTTCCTTCCCTGGTCTGCGGCGCGTCGCGGCCGCGTGTCTGTCCCCTCGCGGGGGGGCGCTACTCGATGAAGCGCGGCAGGTAGGTTACGATCCCCGGCAGCACGATCATCGCCGTGACCAGCAGGATGTCGGCGACGATGAACCACGACACGCCCTGGAATATGCGCCCGACCGTGGTCTGATCGCCCATGATCTCCTTGATGACGTAGACGTTGAGGCCCACCGGCGGCGTGATCAGCCCGATCTCGAGGAACTTCACCAGCAGGATGCCGAACCAGATCAGGTCGGCGTCGCGCGCCTCGAGGATCGGCAACAGGATCGGCAGCGTCAGCAGCAGGCAGCCCATCGGATCCAGGAACATGCCCAGGAAGATATAGAGCAGCGCGATCGCCAGCATCAGCTGCAGCTGATCGAGCTCCGCCGCCACGATCATGTCCGAGAAGAACGTCGGCACGCCGGTGAAGGCCAGGAACCGCGTCAGCAGCGCCGCCCCCACCGCGATGAAGAAGATCGAGGCGGCGCCGTGGAGCGTTTCGGTCACCGCATCGCCCAGCACCTTGCGGGTCAGGGCGCCCTTCGCCGCCGCGATCACGATCGACAGCAGCGCGCCCACCGCCCCCGCCTCGGTCGGCGTGAAGGCGCCCGAGAACAGACCTCCGAACACGCCCAGCACCAGCAGCAGGAACGGCCAGGCGTCGCCCAGCGCCCGCAGCTTGGCGGACATCGGGACCGTCCCGGTCGTGCGCGGCGCGATCTCGGGCCGGGTCAGCACCCGGATCAGGATCGCGAGCGAGTAGATCAGCGCGGTCAGCAGCCCGGGGAAGATCCCCGCGATGAACAGCTTGCCGATCGAGACCTCGGCGAAGATGCCGTAGAGGATCATGATGATCGAGGGCGGGATCATCGAACCGATGGTCCCGGCCGCCGCCACGATCCCGGCGGCGAAGCCCGGCCGGTAGCCGTTGCGGGCCATCTCGGGCACCGCGATCCGGCCCATGGCGGCGGCGGCCGCGAGGCTCGACCCCGTCACGGCCGAGAAGCCCGCCGCTCCCGCCACCGTGGCGATCCCCAGGCCGCCCGGCAGGCGCCCGAGCCACAGTTGCGCGGCGCTGAACAGGCTTTCGGTGATCCGCGCGTGATAGCTGACATAGCCCATCAGCAGGAACATCGGGATCGAGCTCAGCGTCCAGTGGGCGGTGAACTCGTAGGGCACCTGGGAGAGCATGCCCCAGGCCGCTCGCGGCCCGGCGAAAGCCCAGATCCCGAGGAAGGCGACGCCGCCGAGCGCCACCCCGATCGGCAGGCGCAGCGCCAGCAGGACGACGGTCGCGCCCAGGCCGATCAGGCCGATGGCGACGCCGTCCATCACTCGCCCCGCCCGACTTCGGCCTGAAGATCGGCCCGGCCCAGCATCACCGCCGCCGCCTGCGCGAGCAGCATCAGCGCGATCAGCGCGAAGCCCAGCACCGGCAGGAATCGCGTCGGCCAGGTGGCGACCGTCACTGTGGTCCCGGTATAGGCGCCGACCCGCCAGGCCTTGACTGCCGGCTCCCACGCGGCCCAGGAGATCCCCGCGCAATACAGCGCCGACAGCGCCAGCGTCGCGACCAGCAGCCCCCGTCGGACCCCGCCCGGCAGGTGCTGGTAGAGCAGATCGACATGGACCAGCCCGCTCTTGCGCTCCATGGCCGCGAGCGGGAGCATCGCGACCGCGGCCATGTAGTAATAGGACACCATCTCCAGCGTCGCCGGCGCCGGCGTGCCGAACAGGGCCTTGCCGAGGACGTCCGCGTTGACGTGGAGCATCATCGCCGCCAGGCCCAGCGCGCCGCCCAGGGCGAACGCGCGGGCGAGGAGCCGGATCGCCCTCAGCATCGGGTGTCTCCCGTCCTCGCCCGGCCGCTCACTGGCCGTAGCTCGCGAGGTCGACCTTGTCGTAGACTTCGCGCTGCAGCGCCGCGGTCATCGCGTCCTGGTCGCCGCCGGTCTCCTCGTAGATCGCCTCCCACTTCTCCAGCAACTCGCGGTAGCGGGCGATGATGGGCTCGGGATCGGCGACGCCGTGCCGGTCGCGGGCGATCCGGGCAAGGCTCTCGAGGTCCGACTCGACGAAGGCGGCGAGCTGCGAGGTCAGCTCCGGCGTCGGCTCGACGATCTCGACGCCGTGCTCGGCGGCGGCGGCCAGCGCCTCCTCGTCATTGCGCATGTAGGCGTAGGTGACGCCCATGGTTCCGAAGGCGGCGCCTTCCAGCACCACCTTGCGCTGGTCGTCGTCGAGGTCGGACCAGAAGCCCTGGTTGAAGGTGAACAGCGACATCGCCGCGTAGACGCCCAGCGGCAGCATCACGTCGTAGCTTGCCACATCCCACAGCGAATAGGCCTTCAGCGCGGCGGGCGAGAACACCGCCACGTCCACGCCGCCGCGGTCCAGCGACTCGAACATCTCGGCGGCCGACACGTTGACCGAGGTTCCGCCCACGCTCTCCACCCAGCGGTCCCACAGGGCGCCGGCGGAGCGGTAGCTCTTGCCCTTGAGGTCCTCGGGCGAGGCCAGCCGCTGCTTGGAGATCAGCGTGTAGGGGGTGGTGGAGTAGGTCGAGGTGAAGACCAGGCCCTTGTCCTCGAAGTCGGCGCGGCAGGGGGCGCAGTCGAGCATCATCAGCTCGGCCACCGCCGCGGCGATCGCCGGGGGCTTGTCCGAGAGCATCGCCATGTCGGCGATCAGCTGGAAGTGGGGGAACTCGGCCGGAAAGTAGGTCAGGGCCAGCACGCCCACGTCGACGATCCCGTTCTCGACGCCGGGCAGGGTGTCCCGGGCCCCCAGCAGCGACCCGCCGGACCAGAACTGGAAGTCGAGGTCGCCGCCCGACGCCTGCTTCACGTGATCCATGAAGCGCTCGAACCCTCCGACGACTCCCGGATGCGCGGGCGGGTGCCAGGTCGAGGCGCGGATGGTGGTCTGCGCGGCGGCGGGGGCGGCCGCAAGGGTCGCGCAGGCGAGAAGCGCGGCGGCCGCGGCCGGCGCCAGAGCGGTGGGTTGGGTCATGGTCTTCCTCCCGATGTCGGTCTTGTCGATGTCCTGGCTCGGCCTGCGGCTGGCTCGGCCGGTCGGAGCGACGCCCGGTCCGTCGGCTGCGCCCGCGCGGTCCCCGGCGCGGCGCCCAGGCCCGGATCGCCGGCGCAGCGGGCGTGCCCGGCCGGAAACGGCATCTGGCGGCGGTACGCCCGGCAGACCGGAAGGAGGGCGGCCGCCTCGATCGGCTCCGGACGGCGCGCGATGGCGCCGGGTCATCGGGGTCGAGGACATCGGGGACGAGCCTTGCCAAGACGAGCCCTGCCAAGCGGTGTGCGCGCCGCGAAAGGCGCTCGAGGCGCCGGGCCCGCGGGCGACGACGCAGACGCCGGGTCCGCCGGTCGCCTCGCCCTCGGTCCGGCCTTTCCGGCCGCCAGCCGTCACCGGCGCCCCCGGCGCATCGGCGCTTCGCGTCTCCGCATCCGTCCTCCCCTGGCGGCCCCATTCGCGGCGCCGTCCGAATCTTGCTTGTCGACAGGTTGCCAACATTGGCGTTTTAAACAATGAAAACTTTATTGCATTATCGGGCACGCTGGTTGCCAAAGGGGCCGCAAATGACCAGGGCGATACGATTCCACGCAACCGGCGGGCCCGAGGTGCTGCGGATCGAGCCGATCGAGATCGGCGATCCCGGGCCGGGCGAGGTTCGCCTGCGCCAGACCGCGATCGGCGTGAACTTCACCGACGTCTACTCCCGCTCAGGTCTCTACCCCGCGCCGCTGCCGTGCATTCCGGGGCGGGAGGCGGCCGGCGTGGTCGAGGCGGTGGGCGAGGGGGTCGAGGGTTGGGCGCCCGGCGACCGGGCCAGCTACGCCTCGGTGTCCGGCGCCTATGTCGAGGCGCGCCTGATCGAAGCGCGCCGCCTGATCCGCCTGCCCGAGGTCATCGACGACCGCACCGCGGCCGCGGCGACGCTGCGCGGACTGACCGCTCACATGCTCCTGCACGCCGTGCACACGGTGCGGAGCGGCGAGACGATCCTGGTCCATGCCGCGGCCGGCGGGGTCGGGGCGATCCTGACCCAATGGGCCGCGTCGCTCGGCGCCGTGGTGATCGGCGTCGTCTCCTCGCCCGAGAAGGCCGCCCTGGCGCGCGCCGGCGGCTGCGCCCACGTGATCGTCGGGCGCGAGGCCGACATCGCGGGCGAGGTGGCGGCGGTCACCGGCGGGGCGATGGTCTCGGTCGTCTACGACGCCGTGGGCCGGGCGAGCTTTGCCCGATCGCTCGACTCCCTTGCGCGGCGGGGACACTTCGTCAGCTACGGTCAGGCGTCCGGACCGATCCCCCCGATCGCGATCCAGGACCTGGGCGCGCGAGGCTCCCTGACGCTGACGCGACCCATGCTGGGCGACTACATCGACGACCCCTCGGTCCGCGCCGCGATGGCCGAGAGCCTCTTCGCCCGCATCGCCTCCGGCGCGGTCCGGATCCGGATGGAGGCCGTGTTTCCCTTCGAGCAGGCGGCGGAGGCCCATCGCGCGCTCGAGTCCGGCGCCACGTCGGGCTCGGTTATCCTGATCGCCGATCCCTCCTGAAGGGAGGGATGCGTCCGGCCTGGCCTGCTCGCCGACCCCGAACCTGGCTGGGAAGTCTGCGAGCCCCCGTCCTGCGAGACCTCGGGTGAGCCGGCGGATGGTGGCGGCGACGGCGCGGACGGGATCGGTGTGGCTCGGTTCCGAACCCGAGCTGCAGACGGCCGGTGCGCAAGCGACTGAAGGATATCGGAAATCATCGACGCGGCGGAGGTCCGGCGGGCGTCCTTCGAGATCCCCCCGTCGGGGGTTCTGTCGCTCCGAAGCCATCGACCCGTTGGAACGTCAGCGCGTGACGGCGCCAAAGAGCAATGCTTGAAGCAATGTTCGAATCGAACTACGCTCGGCTTGACGGCGCGAAAACAAGCGCCGCGCACCGGGAGGAGAATTCGATGACCAGAAGCCCGCGCCTGCTAGGCGCCGCGGCGGTCTGCGCAGCCGTGTGGTTTGCGCCGCCCGTCGGACCCGCCCTCGCCCAGGACCGCACGATCACCGCCGCGCTCGGCGCCGAGCCCACCAACATGGACCCGGTGAAGTACGCCCAGGGCGTGGACATGTACTACATCGCCCAGATGTTCGAGCAGCTGCTCCGCCCCTCGCCCGACGGGAGCGAGCGGATGCCCTGGCTGGCCGAGTCCTACGATGTCGACGAGAACGACGGCCGCCCGATCATCACGGTGCGCCTTCGCCCGGACGTGACCTTCCACAACGGCGACCCGCTGACCGCGGAAGACATGAAGTTCTCCTGGGAGCGGCTGCGCGACCCCGACCAGTCGCACTGGTCGCACCTGCAGGCCAAGATCGAGTCCTTCGAGATCAGGGACGAGCTGACCTTCGAGCTCCATTTCTCCGAGCCCGACGTCACCTACATCATCAACAACCTCGAACTGTGGGCCATGCCCAAGGCCTATTTCGAGGAGGTCGGCGCCGAGGGCTTCGCGCAGAAGCCGGTCGGAACCGGTCCGTGGAAGTTCGTCTCCCGCACCCCGAAGGAGGGCGCGGTGTTCGAGGCCTGGGACGGCTACTGGAACCAGGACCACCGCCCCGACGCCGACCGCCTGGAACTGAAGATCCTGCCCGAGGACATCTCGCGCGTGGCGGCCTTCCGCTCCGGTCAGGTGGACTGGATGGATGCCGTCCCCCTGTCGATGATCGAGGAGTTCGAGCAGATGGAAGGGGTCGAGACCGGCACCTTCCCGACCGGCAACAACCTGTTCTTCGACATGGCCGCCAACATCGAGGGCTCGCCCTTCCAGGACGAACGCGTCCGCCAGGCCGTGGCCCACGGCGCCGACATCGACGCGATCATCGAGAGCGTGCTGTTCGGCCAGGGCGAGCGCTACACCGAGGTCTCGCAGAACGAGCCCGGCTGGTCCGAGGACCTGACGCCCTTCGACTACGACCCCGCCAAGGCCAAGCGGCTGCTGGCCGAAGCCGGCTATCCCAACGGCTTCGAGACCAACTGCTACAACCTGATCTCCCCGCGCGAGCCGAACGTGAAGGAGATGGGCGAGGCGTTCTTCGCCTACCTCTCCACCATCGGCATCCGCTGCAAGCAGATCGGCCTGGAATACTCGGCCTGGATCCAGGTCGTGCGCCGCCAGGGCGAGGGGCAGGAGAAGATGGATGGCATCGTCTCGATGATGTACGCCCATTACATGCCGCCGGACCCCGGGTTTCCCTGGTCGGGGCACCTGCACAGCTTCCAGCCCGGCAAGGGCTACGGCTTCCACTCCCACGCCAACGAGCCCGAGATCGACGAGCTGCTCGCCCGGCAGCGGCGCGAACTGGATCCGGCGAAGCGGGACGAGATCCTCCAGGAGATCGCGCGCATCAAGCACGAGAAGGTGCTGGGCGGCGTGACCACCTACAAGCCGCTGGTGACCATGGCCTGGCATTCCGACCGGATCGACTGGACCGGCTGGCCGCACCCCGGCTTCTGGCGGACCTTCCAGGAAGTCTCGGTCAAGTAGGTCCTGCGAATTCGGGCCCGCCCGCCGGACCGCTCCGTCGCGCCTCCGCCCTCCCTGGGTCGGCGCGGCGACCGGACGGGCGACCCGATGGGGAGGGGCGAGGCCGCCCCGCCGTCGTCCCTCCCCCTCTTGCGCCCCTTCCCCCTTGCGCCCCTCCCTCCCAAGACGAAGCTGGATCGCCTGCCGCATGTTCTCACGCATCCTCATCGCCAACCGCGGCGAGATCGCCATCCGCATCGCCGAGGCGGCCGCCGACCTGGGCGTCGCGACGCTTGCGGTCCACTCGACGGACGACGCCGACAGCCTTCACGTCCGCCGCGCGGACGCCGCCGCGGCGCTGCCCGGTCGGGGGGCGGGCGCCTATCTCGACATCGAGGCGGTGGTCGCCGCGGCGATCGAGGGCGGCTGCGACGCGGTGCATCCGGGCTACGGGTTCCTGTCGGAGAACGCCGCCTTCGCGCGCCGCTGCGCCGAGGCTGGTCTGGTCTTCATCGGTCCGCGCCCCGAGGCGCTGGACCTGTTCGGCGACAAGCTGCGCGCCCGGACGCTCGCGGTCGAGCTGGGCGTCCCGGTGGCCGGCGGCGCCGAGGCCGCGCCCTGCTCGGGGGGCTTCGACCTCGCGCGCGCCCGCGCCTTCCGCGAGGGGCTGCCTGAGGGCGAGGCGATGATCCTCAAGGCCGTGGCCGGGGGCGGCGGGCGCGGCATGCGCGTGGTCGGGCCCGACGACGATCTCGACGCCGCCTTCGCCCGCTGCGCCGCCGAGGCGCAAGCCGCCTTCGGCGCCGGCGCCCTTTACGCCGAACGCCTGATCCGCGAGGCCCGCCACATCGAGGTTCAGGTGATCGGCGACGGCCAGAGCGTGATCCACGCCTGGGAGCGCGAGTGCACGCTGCAGCGCCGCCACCAGAAGCTGGTCGAGATCGCGCCGGCGCCGAATCTCGACCCCCCCCTGCGCGAGGCCCTGCTGGACGCGGCGCTGCGCATGGCGCGCGCGGCGGACTACGACAGCCTGGGCACGTTCGAATTCCTCGTCGAGCCGCAGGCGCCCGAGGGCGGTCCCGGCTTCGTGTTCATCGAGGCCAACCCGCGCCTGCAGGTGGAGCACACGGTGACCGAGGCGGTGACCGGCCTCGACCTCGTCGCGCTCCAGATCCGGGTGGCGGCCGGGGAGCGGCTGTCGGCGATGGGCCTGGGCCAGGCCGAGGTCCCCGCCCCGCGCGGCCACGCCATCCAGCTTCGCGTCAACGCAGAGCGCATGGACGAGACCGGCGCCGCGCTTGCCGCCGGCGGCGCGCTGAGCGTCTTCGAGCCTCCGTCCGGGCCGGGCGTCCGGGTCGACGCCTACGGCTATGCCGGCTACCGCATCGGGGCCGCGTTCGACAGCCTGCTGGCCAAGGTTGTGGTGCATTCGCCCGCCCCCGACTACGCCCGGGCGGTCGGCCGGGCGAAGCGCGCGCTCGCCCGCTTCCGGGTGGCGGGGGCGGAGACCAACCTGCCGTTCCTGCGCGCCCTGCTGGAGCGGCCGGAGGTGGCCGAAAACCGCGTCTCCACCCGTTTCGTCGACGCCCATGGGGCCGAGCTGGTCCGGGCCGCCGCCGCCTTCGCCGCGCAGGCCGAGGCCGAGGCGCCCGAGGCCGTCGCCGCGCCCGCCGCCCCCGGCCTGCAGCCGCGGCGGGGAACCGCCTCGGTCGCCGCGCCGATGCTCGCCACCGTGGTCGAGTATCCCGCCGCCGAGGGCGATGCCGTCGCCGCCGGCCAGGCGGTGGCGATCCTCGAGGCGCTGAAGATGCAGCACGTGATCACCGCCGACCGGGCCGGACTGGTCGCGGCCCTGGGTCCCGCCCCCGGAGAGACGGTGCAGGCCGGCGAGATCCTCGCCCTGATCGAGCCGAGGGATGACCTCGAGGCGGTCGCCGCGGCGGAGGAGGCGGTCGATCTCGACTTCGTGCGTCCCGACCTTGCGGCGGTGTTCGAACGCCGCCGCCGGATGTCCGACGCGGGCCGCCCCCGTCAGGTCGCCCGCCGGCACGCGCTGGGGCTGCGCACGGCGCGCGAGAACATCGAGCGTCTGCTCGACCCCGGGAGCTTCCACGAATACGGCTCGTTCGTGCTGGCCCCGCAGCGGGCGCGCCGCTCCTACGAGGAGCTGCTCGACATGTCGCCCGCCGATGGGCTGATCATGGGGCTCGGCGAGATCAACGGCGACAGGTTCGACGAGACCGGCGCCCGCGCCGCGGTGATCTCCTACGACTGGACGGTCTTCGCCGGCACCCAGGGGATCATGGGCCACAAGAAGACCGACCGGATGCTGAAGCTGGTCGAGCGGATGCAGACGCCGCTGGTGCTGCTGGCCGAAGGCGGCGGCGGACGGCCCGGAGACAGCGAGTTCATCGGCCCGGCGGGGCTGGAGCTGATGACCTTCTGGTATTTCGCCCGCCTCTCGGGTCTGGTGCCCGTGGTGGGCGTCGCCAACCGCTTCTGCTTCGCGGGCAACGTGGCGCTGCTGGGCATGTGCGACGTGATCATCGCGACGAGGGACTCCAACATCGGCATGGGCGGCCCCTCGATGATCGAGGGCGGGGGGCTGGGCAAGGTCGCCCCGACCGAGATCGGCCCCTCCGACGTGCAGACGAAGAACGGCGTCATCGACATCCTCGTGGAAGACGAGGACGCGGCGATGGAAGCGGCGCGGCGGTATCTGTCCTATTTCCAGGGACCGGTGGCCGGGTGGTCCTGCGCCGACCAGCGCCACCTGCGCCGCGCGATCCCCGAGAACCGCCTGCGGGTCTACGAGGTGCGCGAGGTGATCGACCTGCTGTGCGACGACGACTCGGTGCTGGAGCTGCGCCGCGACTTCGGCGTGGGCTGCGTCACCGCGCTGGTGCGGATCGAGGGCCGACCGATGGGCCTGATCGCCAACAACCCCAAGCACCTGGGCGGGGCCGTCGACGCCGACGCCGCCGACAAGAGCGCCCGGTTCATGCAGCTGTGCGACGCCTTCGACCTGCCCATCGTGATGCTCTGCGACACGCCCGGCTTCATGGTGGGGGTCGAATCCGAGAAGACCGCCCAGGTGCGTCATGTCTCGCGCCTGTTCGTGCAGGCGGCCAACCTCTCGGTGCCGGTGTTCACCGTGGTGCTGCGCAAGGGCTACGGGCTCGGCGCGCTCGGTTCTGCGGGGGGCGGGTTCCACGCGCCGAACTTCCTGGTGTCCTGGCCGACGGGAGAGTTCGGGGGCATGGGCCTGGAGGGGTTCGTGCAGCTCGCCTACGCCCGCGAGCTCGCCGCCATCGAGGCGCCCGACGCGCGCGAGGCCGAATATCAGCGCCTGGTCGCCGAGATGTACGACAAGGGCAAGGCGATCTCGATGGCCGAGTATTTCGAGATCGACGAGGTGATCGACCCGGCCGAGACCCGCGGCTGGCTGATGCGCGGCCTGAAGTCCTGCCGCCCGCCGTTGCCGCGGGCCGGCAAGAAACGCCCCAACGTGGACACCTGGTAGGAGAGAGGCGCGATGACCCGCTTCCTGCTCTCGCGCGTGGCGCAGAGCGCGATCAGCATCCTGGGCGCGAGCGTGATCATCTTCGTGATCTCTCGCCTGTCGGGCGATCCGGTCCTGCAGATGACGCCGATCGACGCGACGCCCGAGATGATCGCCAACCTGCGCGCGCGGCTCGGGCTCGATCTGCCGCTGTGGCGGCAGTACCTGGTGTTCCTGGGCGACGCGCTGCAGGGCGACTTCGGCCAGTCCTACCGCTGGGAGATGCCGGCCGCGCAGCTGATCCTGGACCGGGCGCCCGCGACGCTGCTGCTGGCGGCTGCGGCGCTGGGGGTGTCGCTGGCGATCGCGGTGCCGGTGGGCGTGCTCTCGGCGGTGCATCGCGGCGGCTGGATCGACCGGGTCGGGCGCGCCATAGCGGTGCTGGGCCAGGCGATGCCGCATTTCTGGATCGGCCTGCTGCTGATCCTCTTGTTCTCGATCCGCCTGGGCTGGCTGCCTGCGGTGGGCTACGGCTCGCCCAGCAACCTGATCCTGCCGGCGATCGCGCTGGGCTGGTACCCGGCGGCGGCGCAGATGCGGGTGGTCCGCTCGGCGATGCTCGACGTGCTCGACAGCGAGTACATCCGCGTCGGGCGCGCCATGGGCGTGCCGCCGCGGCTGCTGATCTGGAAATACGCGCTGCGCAACGCCGCCGCTCCGCTCGCCACCCTGATGGGCGTCTACTTCGCCGGCATGATCGGCGGCGCCTTCGTGGTGGAGGTGATCTTCGCCTGGCCCGGGGTCGGGCGAACGGTGGTCGAGGCGGTGTTCTCGCGCGACTTCCCCGTCGTGCAGGCCGGCGTGCTGCTGAGCGCGGTGATCTTCGTCCTCTCCAACCTGGCCGTGGACCTCAGCTACGGCCTGATCGACCCGAGGATCCGGGATGGCCGCTGACGTCTCCGCCCTGCCGACCCTGACGGGGCGCCGCCAAGGCCGGGGCCTGCGCCGGCTGAGGCGGTTCCGGGGCGTGCCCTGGATCTCGCTGGCGATCCTCCTCGGCATGATCGTGGCGGCCGTGGGCGGGCCCGCGGTCTCTCCGCACGATCCCAACGGCATCAACCTTTCGGCCACCTTCGTCCCGCCGATCTGGATCGAGGGCGGAAGCTGGAGCCACGTCCTGGGAACCGACAACCTGGGGCGCGACATCCTCTCGCGCCTGATCGCGGGGGCGCGGATCAGCCTGGTGATCTCGCTCTACGCCATTCTTCTGTCGGGCGGCATCGGGGGGCTGGTGGGCATGGTCTCGGGCTACTTCGGCGGGTTTGCCGACGCGGCGATCATGCGGCTGGTGGAGATCCAGATGTCGATCCCCCCGATCGCGCTGGGCCTGATCCTGGCCGCGGCGCTGGGGCCGGGGCCGCAGACGGTCGTCATCGTCATCGTGCTGACCTACTGGACCTGGTACGCGCGCATCGTGCGCGGCGAGATCCTGTCGCTGAAGGCGCGCGACTACGTCCGTTTTGCGCGCGTGGCGGGGGTCTCGACCGGCGCGATCTTCCGCCGGCACCTGGCGCCCAACATCCTCAACACCCTGCTGGTGCTCGCCTCGCTTCAGGTCGGGCAGGTGATCCTGTTCGAGGCTTCGCTGAGCTTCCTCGGTCTCGGCGTGCAGCAGCCGGACGTCTCCTGGGGCCTGATGCTGGCCGACGCGCGCCAGTACATCCAGCACGCCTGGTGGACGATCACCCTTCCCGGCGTGGCGATCCTCTTGACCTGCCTCGCCTCCAACATGACGGGCGACTGGCTCCGCGACCTGTTCGACCCGCGCATGAGGCAGGCATGACCGACGCCCAGTCCCCCCGCCCCCTGCTTGAAGTCGAGAACCTCGCCGTCGCGCTGCACCTGCGCCGCGGCGACGTCCGTCCCGTCGACGGCGTCTCGCTGACCATCCGCGAAGGGGAGACGCTGGGCATCGTGGGCGAGAGCGGCTCGGGCAAGTCGATGACCGGCTCGGCCCTTCTCGGCCTGCTGCCCAACCGCGTGCCGGCCTCGGTGACGGGCCGGGCGTGGCTGGACGGCGAGGACCTGCTGACGCTCTCGGAGCGGGAGCTGCAGAGGCGGATCCGCGGCCGGCGCATCGCCCTGATCGCCCAGGACCCGATGATGTCGCTGAACCCGGTGTGGAGCGTCGGCGACCAGGTCGCGGGCCCCCTGCGCCACCACGGGCTGGTCGGATCCCGGGCCGAGGCGCGCGAGCGGGCGGTCGGCCTGCTGGAGCGGGTCGCCATCCCCTCGGCGCGGGAGCGGCTGGACGAGTATCCTCACCAGTTCTCCGGCGGCATGCGCCAGCGGGCGGTGGCGGCGATGGCGCTGGGCTGCGAGCCGCGGCTGCTGATCGCCGACGAGCCGACCACCGCGCTCGACGTGACCATCCAGCTGCAGGTGATGTCGCTGCTCAAGCGGCTGCAGCGCGAGACCGGCGTGGGCATCATGCTGATCACCCACGACCTGGGCGTCGCGGCGGGCCTGTGCCACCGCATCGCGGTGATGTACGGCGGCCGCATCGTCGAGACAGGGCCCACCGACGACATCCTCGCGCGGCCGGAGCATCCCTATACCCGCGCCCTGATCGAGGCCGCGCCCCGGATGGGCGCCCGGCGCGAGCGGCTGCGGGCGATCCCCGGCCAGCCGCCGAGCGCCCTGCAGGCCATGGAGGGCTGCCGCTTCGCCCCGCGCTGCCCGCACGCCATGGAGATCTGCCGCCGGCGCAGGCCCGAGCCCCTGCGCCTGGGGCGCGAGCGGACGGTCGAATGCTGGCTGGCCGACGCGACGACGCAGGCGGAGGACGCCGATGCTTGAGCTGCGCGAGGTCTGCAAGCGCTTCCCCCTGGGCGGCGGCCTGCTGCGCCGGGGCGGCGAGGTGCGCGCGCTGGACGGGATCGACCTCTCGGTCGCGCCCGGCGAGACCGTGGCGCTCGTCGGCGAGAGCGGCTCGGGCAAGACCACCGCGGCGAACCTGGCGCTGGGACTAGAGCCGCCGAGCAGCGGCGAGGTCCGCTGGCGCGGCCGCAGCCTGGGCGCCATGACCCGGACCGAGCGCCGCGCCTTCCGGCGCGAGGTCACGGCCGTGTTCCAGGACCCCTATTCCTCGCTCAATCCCCGGATGCGGGTCCGGGACATCGTCGCCGAACCGCTGCGCGCCCATCGCGCCCTGAGCGGCGCCGACCTGCGCCGGCGGGTCGAGGAGACGCTCGACGTGGTCGGCCTGCCGGCCGAGGCCGCCGGGCTCTATGCGCACGAATTCTCCGGCGGCCAGCGCCAGCGCATCGCCATCGCCCGCGCGCTGGCGCTGCGCCCGCAGATGATGGTGCTGGACGAGCCGACCTCGGCGCTCGACGTCTCGATCCGCGCGCAGATCGTGAACCTGCTGATGGACATCCAGGCGGAGTTCGGGCTGGGCTACCTGCTGATCGCCCATGATCTTGCTCTGGTGGAGCATTTCGCCGACCGGGTGGCGGTCATCTACCTCGGCCGGCTGGTCGAGCAGGGCGACTGCGCGCGGGTCTTCGGCGCGCCGGCCCACCCCTACACGCGCACGCTGCTCGCGGCCGCGCCGCGGGCCGAGCCGGGCTACACGATCCCCGAGACCGTCGACTTCGGGGAGATCGGCTCCGCCGCCCGTCCGCCGTCGGGCTGCCGCTTCCACCCGCGCTGCCCGCATGCCGAGCCGATCTGCGCGGCGCAGGCGCCGCCGGACGCCGCGCTGCCCGGCGGCGGGCGGGCGCTGTGCCACTTCGCCGGCCGGCTGCCGGATCGCGACCCGCTTGCCGGCCCGTCGCCCGCCGGCCGCAACCCCGCCGCCTTCGCCGACCCCCCGAACCCAGAGTCGAGGTGAGCCATGACCGACCGCGCCTCCCGCATCCCCGCCCCTGAAAGCGTCGTGTTCCGCAGCCTGCTCGAGCGTCACGCCGCCGAGCGCCCGGACGCGCCCTTCGCCGTCTTCGCCGGCGACGCGCCCGACTGGAGCTGGGCCGACCTGCTCGCCAGGACCCTCGCCGCGGCCAACGCCCTGCGCGGGCTCGGCGTGCGCCAGGGCGATCACGTGCTGGTCTGGATGGAGAACGGGCCGGAGATGATCCGGCTGTGGACCGCGATCAACCACCTCGGCGCGGTCTTCGTGCCGATGAACACCGCCTACAAGGGCGGCCTGCTCGAGCATGTGCTGCGTCTCTCGGACGCCAGGGTGATGATCGCGCACGCCCAGCTCGCCGCGCGCCTGAGCGAGGTGGATCCCGCCGGGCTCGAGGTCATCCTCACCCAGGCTGGCGAGACGCCGGCCCCGAGGCCCGGCATCGCCATGCACCCGATCTCGGTCCTCGAGGCCGGCTCGTCGACCGAGGCGCCCCCGCTCGAGCGGCCGATCCAGCCCTGGGACACGCAGGCGATCCTGTTCACCTCGGGCACCACCGGGCCCTCGAAGGCGGTGCTGTCCTCCTATGTGCAGTTCGGCGCCTGCGCGGCGCATTCGTATCCTTCGACCACGGCCGAGGACCGCGGCCTGATCCACACGCCCCTGTTCCACGTGACCGGCATGTCGAACATCGGCTGGGCGATGCAGACCGGCGGCTCGATCGCGGTGCTCGAGCGGTTCCGGACCGAGACCTTCTGGGCCGACGTCCGCGCCCTGGGCGCGACCTTCATGGTGATGATGGGCACGGTGGCGACCTTCCTCGCCAAGCGTCCCCGCGACGAGGACGAGGCCAGCACGCCCCTGCGCCTGGCGCTGCTTGCGCCCTCGAACGCGGAATCCGAGGCGCTGTGCCGGCGCGTCGGCCTCGACTACTACTCGGTCTTCAACATGTCGGAGACCTCGACCCCGATCATCACCGCGATCAATCCCGACGTGCCGGGAACCTGCGGACGGCCCCGGCCGGGGATCGAGGCGCGGATCGTGGACGAGCACGACGACGAACTGCCGGTGGGCGCGGTCGGCGAGCTGCTGCTGCGCGCCGACGATCCCTGGGTGCTGTGCTCGGGCTATCACAAGAACCCCGAGGCCACCGCCGCGGCCTGGCGCAACGGCTGGTTCCACACCGGCGACGCGTTGCGCCGGGACGCGGCGGGCAACTATTTCTACGTCGACCGGGTGAAGGACTCGATCCGCCGCCGGGGGGAGAACATCTCCTCGTTCGAGGTGGAGATCGAGATCCAGTCCCACGCGGACGTGGCCGAGTGCGCCGCGGTGGCCGTGACCTCGGAGCATGGGGAAGACGACGTGCTGGTCGCGGTGGTGCCCGCGCCCGGCGCCGAGATCGATCCTGCGGCCCTGCTGGACTACGCCCGCAAGCGGATGCCTCACTACATGGTTCCCCGCTACTTCCGGGTGATGGCGGCGCTGCCCAAGACCCCCACCCTGAAGGTCCAGAAGGCAGAGCTGCGCCGCGAGGGCGTCGTGGAGGGCGTCTGGGATCGGGAGGCCGCGGGCATCGAGGTCAAACGGGAAACCCTGGGCGCCTGAGCCCCGGACCGCGGGCGGGCCTGTCGGACGACGGGGGGCCTGCGACCTGAAGTCAGGCTCGCGGCCCGGGCGCCCCCTCGGTAGACTTCTCCACCCTCGTCAGACCCAGGAGGCGTCCGGCCATGGCCACCGACACCACGCGAGATCGGATCAAGTCGGCCGCACGGCGGCTCTTTGCGATGCGCGGGCTGGACGCGGTCTCGATCCGCGACATCGCCACGGCCTCGGGTCAGAAGAGCTCGGGCGCGGTGAACTACCACTTCCGCTCGCGAGAGGAGCTGATCAAGGAGATCGCGCGCGACGTGATGCGCGTGGGCGACGCCCGCCGCGTGGAGCGCATGGACGAGATCGAGGCGCGCGGCGGCCCCGGCTCGCTGCGCGAGGTGATCGAGGTGATGGTCGACGACGACACGCTCGATGCGGCCAGCCGGGCGCAGGACGACCATGGCCTGCGGTTCCTGCACTCGGTGATGATCAACCGACGCGATCTGCTGTTCGAGGCCCTGCGCGACGGCTCCGACCAGGGCACCCGGCGCTGCATGGCCCATATCGGCCGCTTCGCCGGCCACCTTCCCCCGGTGATCGTGCGCCAGCGCCTGATGCTGGTGATCTCCCATCTCTTCGCCGCAGCCGTCTCCCGCGAGGCGGCGCGCTTCGCGAAGGGCGGGATCGAGGGCGAGACGCTGTGGGGGCATCCCGCCGCCAAGTCGAACCTGATCGACACGGTCGAGGGCATCATGACCGCCCCCGCCTCGCCCGAGACCCTCCGCCTGCTGGAGCATGCGCCCGCGCCGACGCCCGCCGACCCTGCCGACAGCGCCGCCGTCGCCGCCATCTCCATGGTGCGCTGACCCCGCGAAATCGGCGCCGCGGCGGCCGGGCTGCCAGCGGATCGTCATGGCCCCGCAGAGGGGGCGGGGGGCCCATCGGGTCTGATCGGGACCGGCGCGAAGGCTCCCGACCGACGCCTCCCGACCGGAAGCTCAAGGCCGGCCGGTCTTCGGGCCGACCCTGCCCTGGGGCCGAAGACGCCGATCCGAGCGCAGGCGACTTGACCGCCCCATGTGCCGCTTGTGTTTTGCTAGGTGAAACTGGTATGTCGCTGTTGCTCGCGTCGCAGGCGTGGAGCGAACGGGCCGCAGAGCCTGGACGACGATCTTTCGGGAGGAGCGATCATGCAGCTTACGCATGGATTGAAGCGCGCCGCCGCGACCAATCCCGAAGGGGCGGTCCGGGTCTCGGCCGAGGGACGTCGGACCTACCGCGAGGCGATGGCGCGGGTTCCGCGGCTGGCGGGCGGGCTGCGCGCCATGGGCGTCGCGCCGGGCGACCGGGTCGGGATCCTGGCGTTCAACAGCGAATTCTATCTCGAGACCCTGTTTGCGCTGCCCTGGTGCGGCGCCGTCGCGGTGCCGATGAACTGGCGGCTGACCCCGCGCGAGCTGTCCTTCCTGATGCAGGACGCGGGCATCGGCGTGCTCGTCGCGGATGCCCAAGGCCTGGCGCTGGCGCGAGCGATGACCCCGCGCCCGAGCGCCTGGACGCGCACCGTGCTGATCGGCGAGGCCGGCGAGGCCGGCTCCGACCTCGTCCCCTACGAGGCGCTGCTCGCGGGCGCGGAGCCCATCGCGGATGCGGAGCGGGGGGGCGAGGACCTCGCCGGGCTCTACTACACCGCGGGGACCACCAGCGCCTCGAAAGGGGTGATGCTGAGCCATGACAACATCTGCGCCAATGCGATCAACGCGATGGCCTCGCTGCAGTTCACCGAGGACTCGATCTACCTGCACTCGGCCCCGATGTTCCACCTGGCCGACGGGACCTCGACCTTCGCGGTCACGATGATGGGCGGCGCGCACGCCTACGTGCCGCGCTTCGATCCCGCCGACTGCCTGGAGCGGATCGAGACCTGCCGCGTGACCCACGCGCAGTTCGTGCCGACGATGATCAAGATGCTGCTCGACCATCCCGAGGCGCAGCGGCGCGACCTGTCGAGCCTGCTCAAGGTGCTCTACGGCGCCAGCCCGATCGAGGACGAGACCCTGCGGCGCGCCCTGGTGCTGCTGCCCAACGCCCAGTTCGTGCACGGCTACGGCATGACCGAGGTCGCCTCCATCGCCACCATGCTGCCGGGGAAGTACGCGACGACCGAGGGGCCCTACGCCGCCAAGCGCCGCTCCTGCGGGCAGGCGGGACTGCTGTGCGAGGTCGAGGTGCGCCGCGCGGACGGCGCCCGCGCCGCGCCGGGCGAGGTCGGCGAGATCGCCATCCGCGGGCCCAACGTCATGCAGGGCTACTGGAACCGCCCCGAGGAAACCGCCGAGGCGCTGCGCGAGGGCTGGATGCACTCGGGCGACCTGGGCTGGCTCGACGAGGAGGGGTTCCTGTTCCTGGCCGGCCGGCTCAAGGACATGATCAAGACCGGGGGCGAGAACGTCTTCGCCATCGAGGTCGAGAACGTGATCGCCGAGTTCCCCGGCGTCGCCGAATGCGCGGTGATCGGGATCCCTGACCCGCAATGGGGCGAGACGGTGCTGGCGCTGGTCGTCCCGCGGCCCGGCGCGCAGGTCGAGGGGCAGGCGCTGATCGACTTCTGCCGGGCGCGCCTCGCCCCCTACAAGTGCCCCCGCCGGGTCGAGATCCGCGCCGAGCCGCTGCCGCTGAGCTCGGCCGGCAAGATCCTCAAGCGCGAGCTGCGCGCGCCATACTGGGAGGGGCAGGGCGCCGGCTGAGGCCGCCCGTCCCTCCCTCGCCCCCCATTTTCCGGAGACCCCGATGCGCCGCGCCCTGTTCGACCCCGAGCACGACTTCTTCCGCGACACCGTCCGCCGCTATTTCGAAACCGAGTTCCTGCCGCGCAACGCCGAGTGGGAGGCCGCGGGCGAGGTCTCGCGCGAGGCCTGGCGGGAGATGGGCCGCCAGGGCTGGCTCTGCACCCTGATCCCCGAGGAATACGGCGGCGCCGGCGTCGACGAGCGCTATGCGGCCATTCTGCTCGAGGAGCAGTATCGCCTGGGCCTGACCGGCCCGGGCTGGTCGCTGCACTCGGACATCATCGCGCCCTACCTTCTGAACTACGGGACCGAGGAGCAGAAGCGCGAGTGGCTGCCCCGGATGGCCTCGGGCGAGGCGATCGCGGCGATCGGGATGACCGAGCCCTCGGGCGGCTCGGACGTGAAGGCGCTGCGCGCGACCGCGAGGCGGGACGGGAACGGCTATGTCCTGAACGGGCAGAAGACCTTCATTTCCAACGGCTGGACCGCCGATCTGGTGGTGGTGGCGGCCAAGACCGATCCCTCGGCCGGGGCGCGCGGGGTCAGCCTGTTTTTGGTCGACACCTCGCTGCCGGGCTTCCGCAAGGGGCGGAAGCTGGAGAAGATCGGGACCCACGCCGCCGACACGGCCGAGCTGTTCTTTGACGACGTGCGCCTGCCCGGCTCGGCCCTGCTGGGCGAGGAGGGCCGGGGCTTCGGCATGCTGATGGCGAACCTGCCGTGGGAGCGGCTGATCATCGCCATCAACACCGTCGCGGTGGCCGAGGCCGCCATGGGCTGGGCGCTCGCGCACGTCAAGCAGCGCCAGGCCTTCGGGGGCACGCTGTTCGACCTGCAGAACACCCGCTTCCAGCTCGCCCGCTGCGCCACCGACATCGAGGTCGGCCACGCCTTCGTCGACCGCTGCCTGACCGCCCAGATCGCCAAGGAGCTGACGCCCGAGGAAGGGGCGATGGCGAAGTTGTGGGGGACCGAAATGCAGGACCGGGTGCTCGACATCTGCCTGCAGCTGCATGGCGGCTACGGCTACATGAAGGAATACCCGATCTCGCGCCTGTGGGCCGACAGCCGCTACCAGCGCATCGCCGGCGGCGCGAGCGAGGTGATGCTGGAGATCGTGGGCCGCTCGCTCTGAAGGGGGCGCTTCGTCCGGCGGGGGGCATGGCGCATTGAAATGCGCCCTACGGCGTTGCGCCTGGTCGCCGTGTGCGCGGCGCCGGGGGACGTAGGGCGCATTTCAATGCGCCATGCCCCCCGGCCCGGGGGCTTACCGCCCCTTGAAGACCGGCGCGCGCTTTTCGAGGAACGCCGCGCGGCCTTCGGCGAAATCCTCGGAGATGATGCAGGCGGTCTGGGCGTCGGGCTCGAGCTTCAGGGCCTCGTCGAAGCCCATGGGCATGCGCGCCATGTAGGACTTGGTGCGCGCCAGCGCCCGGGTCGCCATGGTGGCGAAGCCCGCGGCCATCTCCTGGGCGCGGGGCAGGGCCTGGCCGGGGTCGACGACCTCCTCGATCATGCCGCCCTCGCGGGCGGCCTCGGCGCCCATCACCTCGCCCGACATCAGGAAGGCCCGCGCGCGGCCGAGACCCATGCGCATGGTCAGCGTCCACATCGCGCCGAGATCCGGCATCAGCCCGATCTTGACGAAGGCCGAGGCGAAGCGGGCGTCCCGCGCCGCCACCACGAAATCGCAGGCCGCGGCCAGCGCCATGCCGCCGCCCACCGCCACGCCCTCGACCGCGGCGATCACGGGCTTGGGCGCCTCGACCACGCCGCGGATCATCTCCTGCATCGCCACCAGCTTGCGGTCGGCGTTGTCGGCGGTCAGCGTGACCATGCCCTTCACGTCGCCGCCGGCGCAGAAATGCCCGCCCTCGCCGGCGATCACGATCACCCGGCACTCGGGGTCCGCGCCCAGCGCGCGCAGGCCCTCGATCAGCTGGGCCTGCAGGGGCGCGGTCATGGCGTTGCGCGCGGCGGGGTTGTCCAGGATCAGCGTTCCGATCCCGCCCTCCAGCGTGCGGCGGACGCCGCCTGCGGGCGCCTCGTGGTCAGCGGACATGGGGTTCCTCCGGTTTCTTATCGGTTGAGCATCGGCGCGACCGAGCGCGACAGGTGCACCAGGCGCGGTCCGACCACGGTCTCGAGCGTCTCAAGCGTCGCGGCGAAGCGGGGCCCGGCGGCGTTCAGCGCCAGCACCGCGCCCCCGTCCGAGGCGACCAGCGGCACGCCGACGCCGCGGATATCCTCCTGGTACTCGCCGTCGACGATGCAGAAGCCGCGGCGGTCGATCTCGTCGAAGCTGCGCTGGATCGCGTCGCGCAGCTTCGGCCAGCCCTCGCCCGCGCGCTGCTCGATCACGCCCAGCAGCAGCTCGCGTTCCGGCGCCGAGATGCCGTGCATGAACGAGCGCCCCATCGCCGAGGTGGCGATGTCCACCCGGCTGCCCACGTCGAGGCGCAGGGTCATCATCGTCGAGGGATGGGAGGCGTCCACATAGATCATCCCCAGCCGGTCGCGCCCGCCGATCGCCACCGTCAGCCCGACCTCGTTGGCGAGCTGCTGGAGGTAGTCGCGCGCGATCACCCGGATCTTCATCGTCGACATCACCGGGTAGCCCAGCGCCAGGATCGCGGGCGTCGGCTCGAACTTGCCCGAGCGGGCGTTGAGCTGCAGGTAGCCCAGCTGCTTGAGCGTGTAGGTCAGCCGCGAGATCGTGGGCTTGGGCAGCTTGGTGATCTCGGCGAGCTCTCCGTTCCCAAGCGAGGCGTTGCCCCCCGAGAAGGCGCGCAGGATCTCGAGCCCGCGGGCCAGCGACCAGTTGAACTTGCGGTCGGCGCCCAGCTCCTCGGACAGGTCGTCGTCGTCGAAGATCAGCGGCATCGCCGAGCGCGAGACTTTCCGTTCGCTCTTCGGCGCAGGCCGAGCCTCCCGGTCGTCCTTCCCGCGGTTGCCGCCTGTCTTCGCCATCTCGTCCTTCCGCCGCTCCGTCGCATCGCCGGCATCATCGTTCACTCGGAGCGATTTCGCCACCGGGACGCACCGGGGGGGCTGGAACCGGAACGCGCCGCGTTTGTGTATTGCATGTTTCACTTGGCGAAACTAGCTTGCAAAAAACAGCCCTGAATCGGGCCGCCAGAGGAAACATCACCAGGAGGCGCCGCCGTGCGGCTGGACTTCGCGACCTTGTCGGAGCGCGACCGCTCCAAGCTGCTGACCTCGACCGTGACGCCGCGTCCGATCGCGCTGGTCACCAGCCTGGACGCGCAGGGGCGACCCAACGCGGCGCCCTTCAGCTTCTTCAATTGCCTTCAGTCGACCCCGCCGCTGCTGGCGCTGGGGTTCGAGCCGCGCGGGCCGGCCGCCGGCAAGGACAGCTGGGCCAACATCCGCGCCACGGGCGAATTCATCGTCCACCTGGTCGACGAGCCGCTGCTCGAGGCGATGAACGTCGCCGCCATGGACTTTGGCCCCGAGGTCGACGAGCTGGCCGAGGCCGGCCTCGACACCGCGCCGGGCGACCTGGTCGCCGCGCCCCGGATCCTGTCCGCCCCCGTCGCCTTCGAATGCCGCCTGTTCCAGGCGATCGAGCTGGGCGAGGCCCAGGGCATCGCGCTGGGCGAGGTGGCGGCGATGCACATCCGCGACGCGCTGATCGACGCCGAGCGGATGCGCGTGGACACCGCAGCCCTCGCGCCCGTCTCCCGCCTGCACAACCCGGGCTGGTACGCGCGCGCCACCGACCTTTTCCAGCTCCGCCGCCTGAACCCGGCCGACTGGACGCGACGCTCGGCCGACGCCGACGCCGACAAGAACGCCTGAACCGGGAGGAAATCATGAAACGGACCATCACGCTCGCCGCCGCGCTGGCGGCGGGGCTCGCCGCCGCGCCCGCCGGGGCCCAGAGCCTGCGCATCGCCCACGGCTATCCCGCCCAGTCGATCATCGGGGCGACCTACGACCATTTCGCCGAATACGTCGAGGCGAACTCGGAGATCGAGGCCGAGGTCTTCGCGCTGACCCTGCTCGACCTGCGCCAGGCCTCGCCGGGGCTGACCTCGGGCGTGGCGGACGTGTCGATGGTGCTGACGCCCTACTTCCAGAACGAGTTCTCGGAAGCCAACTTCCCCGCCGACCTGTCGATGGCCGCCAACATCGACGGCAAGCCGACCTCGATCGCCGCGGCGATGGCGGGCGCGATGATGGAGTACATCATCTTCAACTGCCCCGACTGCCTGATGCAGATCGCGGCGCAGAACCAGGTCTATCTCGCCACCGCGCCCGGCACGCAGTTCTCGCTGCTGTGCCGCGAGCCGCTGACGAGCCTGGACGACGTGCAGGGCAAGGTCCTGCGCTCCTCGACCAACACCTTCCGGCGCTGGACCGAGGCGATGGGGGCCACGGCCTCGTCGATCTCGGGCAACGAGATGTACGACGGGCTGAACCAGGGCCTGATCGACTGCACCGTCAACGCGGTGGGCGAGATGTCCAACTTCTCGCTGTTCGACGTGGTCAAGGGGATCACGCTGGCGGTCCCCGGCGGCACCTTCGGGGGCACCGGCATCGGTCACTTCAACCTGGGCTACTGGGCCGACCTGAGCGTCGAGCAGCGCGAGATGATGGCCCGCGGCATGGCCGAGACGGCGGCCTTCATGTCCACGGCCTACGTCCGGCAGGCGCAGACCGACCTGGCCAAGGCCCGCGAGATGGGCATCGAGGTGCATGAGCCCGACGCCTCGCTTGCCGAGGCCACCGACGCCTTCACCCGCGAGGACGTGGCCACGATCGTGAAGCTCTACGCCGAGCAGTACGGGGTGCAGGACACCCAGGCCAAGGCCGAGACCTTCCAGACGCTGCTGGCGAAGTGGAAGGGCCTGACCGATCCGCTCGACCCCACCGACCAGGAAGCGCTGGCCGAGCTGCTGTGGACCGAGGTTCTCGGCAAGGTCGACTACGAGACCTACGGCCTGAACTGAGACGCCGGCGCGGCGGCCCCCGCGGCCGCCGCGCTGCGCCCGACGCCTGCGGCGGCCGCCTCGGCGCCGCCTTTCCCCGACCTGCCCGGAGCTACGGGATGACCCTCGTCTTCGCCGTGACCAACCGCCTGCTGAACCTCGCGATGATCGTCGCGGGGGCCGCGGTGGTGCTGATGATGCTGCACGTCTCGCTCGACGTGCTGACCCGCCCGTTCCTCAGCCGGCCGCTGCCGGGGACGACGCTGATCGTGTCGGACTACTACATGGTGGCCTGCGCGTTCCTGCCGCTGGCCTACGCGCAGGCGACGGACGGGCACATCTCGATGGACGCGGCCGCCCATCTCGCGCCCCGGCGGGTGCAGTATCACATGGCCGGGTTCGCCCTGCTGATCGCGGTCGTGGTCTTCGCGCTGCTGACCTGGACCGCCTCGCTCGACGCGCTGACCAAGTGGAAGATCAACAGTTTCTCGGTCGAGTTCGGGACCCGCATCCCCACCTGGCCGAGCTATTTCCTGCTGCCGGTGGGCTGCGCGCTGATGACCCTGATCAGCGGCCTGCGCCTGCTGGAATACGCGCTGGGCCGGCTCGCGCCCCCGAAATGAGCCCTTCAGACGCCCGAGACCGGACCTTCCAGACATGAGCAACATCGAAATCGGCCTGACCGGCGTCGCCATCCTGTTCGCCCTGGTGGCCATGCGCGTGCCGATCGCCTTCGCGCTGATCGCGGTGTCCTTCGCGGGCCTGTGGATCGTGGGCGGCGAGCGCTCGGCCTGGGGGACCCTGTCGCTGGTTCCCTACACCTTCGCCGCCACCTGGACGATGAGCTCGATCCCGATGTTCCTGATGATGGGATACATCTGCTTCGCCGCCGGGCTGACCGCGGGGCTGTTCCGATTTGCGCGGCTGTGGACCTCGGCGCTGCCGGGGGGGCTGGCCATCGCCTCGATCTTCGGGGCGGCGGGCTTTGCGGCGGTGGCGGGGTCGTCGGTCGCCTGCTCGGCCGCGATGGGGCGCATCGCGATCCCGGAAATGACGCGCTACGGCTACGACGCGCGGCTGGCGACGGGCTCGCTGGCGGTGGCGGGGACGCTGGGGGCGCTGATCCCGCCCTCGATCCTGATGATCCTCTACGGAATGATCGCGCAGGTCTCGATCGGTCAGCTGTTCCTGGGCGGGGCCGTCGTGGGGGGGATCACGGCGCTGGGCTATGCGGCGCTGATCGTGGTGCGGGTGACGCTCAACCCCTCCCTCGCTCCGCGGGTGGAGGAGGAGGTCACCTGGCGGATGCGCTTTGCGGCCTTCCGCGACGTGGCCCCGATCGCGGCGCTGATCGCGCTGATCTTCGGGGGCCTGTTCGGCGGCTTCTTCACGCCGACCGAGGCCGGCGCCCTGGGCGCGACCTTCTCGACGCTGATCGCGCTCCTCACCCGCAGCCTCACCCGGAGCGCCTTCGTCGACGCGATCCGCGAGACGCTGATGACCACCGCCACGCTGTTCATCATCGGCTGCGGGGCGGCGTTGCTGATCCGGTTCCTGGCGCTGAGCGGGGCAGGGGTGTTCCTGACCGACGCGGTGATGGGCTTCGGGGCGGACCCGGTGATGATCGTGCTCGGCCTGGCGCTGATCTACCTGATCCTGGGCATGTTCCTGGAGCCGATCGGGGCGATGCTTTTGACCCTGCCGATCGTGCTGCCGATCGTGGGCGACGCGGGCTGGTCGCTGATCTGGTTCGGCGTGTTCCTGACCAAGCTGCTCGAAGTGGGCATGGTCACGCCGCCCGTCGGCATGAACGTCTTCGTCATCAAGGGGGTGGTGGGCGACCTGATCCCGCTGTCGGGGATCTTCCGCGGGATCGTGTGGTTCCTGGTGGTCGACCTGATCATCGGCGGCCTGCTGATCCTGTTCCCCCAGATCGTCACGTTCCTCCCCGCCCTGATCGGGTGATCGGCGGCGGCCGGCCGAGCGTCCCGTTCTCGGAGAATTGTTGACAATTAACCGGATCGGATGGTTCTCTTCCCTTATGGAAGGGCGGCCCGCCCAAGAGGCCGCCCACCGGGGAGGACGTCATGGATGGAGGCAGCGGGCTCGACGAGCTCGGACGCAGGCGCGCGCTCGCGGCGCGGATGGGCGGCGAGCAGGCGGTGGCGCGGCAGCGGGACCGCGGCAAGCTCACGGTCCGGGACCGGATCGACCAACTCTGCGACGCGGGAAGCTTTCGCGAGATCGGATCGGTCTCCGGCAAGGCGGAGTATGACCCCGACGGGCGGCTGATCGAGCTTTCGCCCTCGAATTTCCTGTTCGGACGGGCGCGCATCGACGGACGGCCGGTGGTGATCGCGGCCGACGACAATACCGTGCGCGGCGGCGCCGCCGACGCCACCATCGACGAGAAGGTGGTCCAGGCCGAGAAGATGGCGCTGGAGCTGCGCCTGCCGATGATCCGCCTGATCGACGCCACCGGCGGCTCGGTCCGCACCACCGAGGCGCTGGGGCGCACCTACGTGCCGATGAACCCCGGCTGGGATTCGGTGGTCGCCAGCCTCGAGACCGTGCCGGTGGTGGCGCTGGTGCTGGGCTCGGTGGCGGGCATCGCCTCGGCGCGCGCCGTCTCGGCGCACCTGACGGTGATGGTCGAGGGCATGTCCCACATGTTCATCGCGGGCCCGCCGGTGGTGCGCGGCGCCATGGGCAAGGATCTCGGGAAAGACGAGCTGGGCGGCGCCCGCATCCATGAGCGCGCCGGCGCCGCCGACCTGGTGGTCGCCGACGAGGCCGAGGCCTTCGCGACCGTGCGCAGCTTCCTGGCCTATCTGCCCTCGTCCAGCGGCGAGGAGATCCCGCGCGCCCCCTGCGACGACCCCGCCGACCGGCGGGAGCCGGCGCTGGCCTCGGTCGTGCCCTCCGACCGCCGGCGGGTCTACAAGATGCGCGGGATCCTCGAGGCGGTCTTCGACGCCGGCAGCGTGATGGAGATGGCGCCGCGCTACGGGCGGTCGTCGATCACCGCGCTGGCGCGGCTGGAGGGGCGCACGGTGGGGGTGCTCGCCTCCGACCCGATGATCTACGGCGGCGCCTGGTCGGCGGACACGGCGATGAAGGTCACCCGCTTCGTGGACTTCGCCGAGACCTTCCGCCTGCCGGTGGTCCACCTGGTCGACATTCCCGGCTTCCGCATCGGCCCCGACGCCGAGCAGGCCGGCACCATCCGCCACGGCTCCCGCGCCTTGGCGGCGGTCTACCAGGCGAGCGTGCCGTGGTGCTCGGTGATCGTGCGCAAGTGTTTCGGGGTGGCGGGGGCGGCCAACCTCAATCCCGAGCGATTCCGCTTCCGCTACGCCTGGCCCAGCGGGGACTGGGGCTCGTTGCCCCTGGAGGGGGGCGTCGAGGCCGCCTTCCGCCGCGATCTCGACGCCGCCCCCGACCGCGCCGCGCGGCTGAAGGAGCTGACCGCGGGGCTGGAGAAATACCGAGACCCGTTCCGCACCGCCGAGGCGTTCAACATCGAGGAAATCATCGACCCCTCCGAAACCCGGCCGCTGCTGTGCGATTTCGCCGAACTCGCCTACCGCATCAACCGACGGGAGCCGCCGCGCACCCGCGCCCGCCCCTGAAGCCCGAGACGCCCCGCGCGCCCTGCGCCGGGAGACCCGAGACGCCCGGCGCGCCCGCGCCAGGAAACCCGAGACGCCCGGCGCGCCTGCGCCAGGAAACCCGAGACGCCCGGCGCGCCTGCGCCAGGAAGCCCGAGACGCCCGGCGCGCCTGCGCCGGGAAAGCGGGGCCCCGCCCGGCCGCCCCGCCGCCAGCCGACCGGCCGGGCCGAACGGCGCAGCAACCAACCGCCGCGACACGACGGCGGCGCGCCGCATGGGAGGAGACACGTCATGACTCGCATCGGAACCACGCCGCCGGGATGGCGGCCGGGACGCCGGCAGGTGCTCGCGGGGCTCGCCGGGACGGCGGGGCTCGCGGCCATGGGCCTGCCGGGCGCCGCGCTCTCGCAGGATGGCGGCACGCTGCGGGTGATCTCGGGGCACAACCCCTCGAGCCTCGACCCCTCGACGGGGGCCTCGGGCACCGATCACACGTTCCTCTACTGCTTCTACGACAGCCTGGTGGACTGGGACCCCGAGACGCTGGCCGCCCGTCCGGGCCTGGCCAGCTCCTGGGAGTTTCCCGAGGCCAACACCCTGGTGCTGACCCTCGAGCAGGGGGTGACCTTCCACGACGGCGCCCCCTTCGACGCGGCGGCGGTGAAGTTCAACCTCGACCGCAACCGCGGGGCGCAGGTCTCGAACGTGCGCAACGACCTCGCCAACATCGAAGAGGTCGAGGCCACCGACGCCCACACCGTCACCATCCGCCTCAAGGCGCCCGACACGGCCCTGCCGCTGATCCTGTCGGACCGGGCGGGGCTGATGGTTTCGCCCAAGGCGCTGGGCGACGATCCGGAACGGGACATGGCCCGCAACCCGGTCGGAACCGGCCCGTGGCGCTTCGTCTCCTGGACCGATTCCGAGAGCGTGAGGGGCGAGCGTTTCGCCGATCACTGGCGCGAGGGCGTCCCCGGGGTCGACGGGCTGGAGCTGCGCATCATCACCGAGAAGGCCACCGCCTTCCGGGCCATCCAGTCCGGGCAGGCGGATCTCGCCTACCTCCTGGCCGAGCAGCAGAAGACGCTGATCGAGCGGATGCCTCAGCTGCAGCTTTTCGAGGGGCCGACGCTGCGGGTCCACAAGCTGTATTTCAACAGCTCCCGCGGGCCGCTCGCGGACGTGCGGGTGCGCCAGGCGATCGGCTACGCGCTCGACCGCGAGGCCTTCGTGACCGCCACCCAGGCCGGCGTCGGAGAGCCCGCGCGCATGGTCCTGCCCAAGGCTCACTGGGCGTGGTCCGAGGCGGCCGCGGGGCACATGGTTTACGACCCTGACAAGGCGAAGGCCCTGCTGAAGGAGGCGGGCTTCGAGGACGGCGTGGAGCTGACCATCATGGGCATGCACGACCAGGCCTCGGTCCAGCGTTCGGAAGTGGTGCTCGAACAGCTCGCCGCGGTGGGCGTGACGGGCCGGTTCGTGAACGGCCCGGTCGCCGACGTGACCAACCGTTTCATGGGCCCCGAGCGCTTCGGCGACGCGTTCCTGTCCTACTGGACGGGGCGTCCCGACCCGACGCTGACCTACGCGCTGCTCTACACCGAGTCCTCCTTCTACAACGCCGGTCGCGTGGCCCCGCCCGAGGGTTTCCTCGAAGCGCTCCAGGCCAGCCGCGAGAGCCAGGAGATCGAGGCGCGCGCCGCGGCTCTGGGCGAGGTGCAGCGGATCGCGATGGAAGCCGCGCTGAGCGTGCCGATCGCGGTGGCCTACGAGGTCGACGCGGCCACGACCGCGGTCAGCGGCTACCAGCCCAACCTGCTGGGCAAGCCCAAGTTCCGCACTGTCACGCTCGGCTCGAGCTGAGCCGAGCCGACCCCGCCTCCCGCCTCGGCGCGGGGGGCGGACCCCGAGATTCTCACGGGAGACCCATCGAATGACCGAGGACGTGCTGCGCTCCGACACTGCGGGCCGCGTGCTGGAGATCCTGAAGACGCCGGGCGAGGCCGTGGAGGCGGGCGACGCCATCGTGATGATCGAGGCGATGAAGATGGAGATCCCCGTCGCCAGCCCCGGCGCCGGGCTTGTCCGCGCGCTTCACGTCGCGCTCGACGACATGGTCGAGGAGGATCAGCCTCTCGCCACGCTGGAGATTGCGCGATGACCGCCGCTCCCGACCTGGCCCTCCCCGCCGGCGACGCGGCGCTGCACGCGCTACTGGTCGAAGACGGGGAGATCGTGCTCGACAAGCTCGACGAGGCTGCGGCCGCCCATCCCGACAAGGTCTTTCTGCACTACGGCGAGGACGGCACGCAGGTCACCTGGGAGCAGGCGCGCCGGAGGTCCGAGCGGATGGCCGCCGGGCTCGCCGCCGCGGGCGTGCGGCCCGGCGACCGGGTGGCGGTGCTGACCCGGAACTCGCTGCTGACCGCGCTGGCGATGTTCGCGATCTGGCGGGCGGGGGCGATCTTTGCGCCAGTGAACTTCAACCTCACCGGCGCGCTGCTGTCCTACCAGCTCTCGGACGCCGACCCGCGCCTGCTGATCACCGACGCGAGCTTCCTCGAGCCGCTCGAGGCGATCGCGGTCGACTGGCGGGCCGAGCGCATGGTCCTGCATGTCCCCGGCCCCGGCGGTCACGGAGAGATCGAGGACGAGGCCGCCGTGGTCGCGCGCCTGGCCCCCGACGCGATCCGCCTCGACGCGCTGGAGCGGGACGACCCGCCGCCCGAGGTGACGCGCACTCCCTCCGATCCGTGCTCGATCATCTACACGTCGGGCACCACCGGCCCGGCGAAGGGCGTGCTGCAGAGCTATCGCTGGATCAACCAGTACACGCAGATGATCCGCCGCTTCGACGCGCCCGACGACGTGATCTACTGCGATCTGCCCCTCTACCACGTGGGGGGCGCCTACTACATGCTGTGCCGGGCGGTGTGGAACGGCGCCACCGTGGGCCTGTGGGACCGGTTCAGCCCGACCCGGTTCTGGGACCGGGTGCACGAGGTGGGGGCGACGGCGGGCATCCTGCTCGACGTCATGGTGCCGCGGCTGATGGCCCAGGCGCCCTCCACGGACGACCGCGCCCACACCCTGCGCAAGATCCACATCCAGCCCTACAGCGCCCGCCACCATGAGTTCGCAACCCGCTTCGGCATCGACTTCATGACCGTGGGCTTCGGCCAGACCGAGGCCGGCCACGTCTTTTCCGCCGTCATCGACGAGTTCCCCGACGACGAGGCCAAGGCCCCCGAATGGCGCCGCGGCCTGCCCAAGGAGACGCTGCGCGCCCGCGCCCGCGAGACCGGGCGCATCCTCTACGACGGGCGCGAGGATCTGCCCAAGGGGATCATGGGCAGCCCCTCGCCCCTCTACGAGGTCGCGGTTCTGGACGAGGCCGACCGCCCCGTCCCCCCGGGCGAGGTCGGTCAGCTGTGCCTGCGCCCGAAGGTTCCGGGGATCCTGCCCGAGGGCTATCTCAACAAGCCCGAGGCGACGCTGAAGGCGCTGAAGAACTGCTGGTTCCACACCGGCGACGCGGTGAAGCTGGTGGATCCGGCGCGCAACGGTCATGTCTTCATCGACCGGATGGGCGGCTTCTTCCGGGTGCACGGGGAGAACGTCTCGTCGTTCGAGGTCGAGACCTCGATGGCCCGCCACCCCGGCGTGCGCGCCTGCGCCGCCGTGCCCGTGCCGGCCCGCGACGGGGAGGAAGACGACATCGCCGTCTTCGTCGAACCCCACGACGGCGCGACGCTCGACGAGGCGGCGCTCCGCGCCCACGCCGCCGAGGTGATGCCCAAGTACATGCGCCCCCGTCACATCCGCATTGTCGAGGCGCTGCCCACCACGCCCACCAGCAAGGTCGAGAAATACAAGCTCAAGGCCGGGCTGCTGGCGGAGCTGGGCGCCCGAGGCGGCGGCTGAGGCGGCGAACCCGGCCGGGTTGCAGCGCGATCCGGACGCCATCACAATGCCCGATGCCGGGGCTTCGAGGCGGGACGAGATGCGACTGAACAGGGCGAACAGGCAGGCCCCGCGCTCGATCGCGGAGCAGATCGCCGACGCCTGCGGCCTCTCGATCATGGAGGGCCGACTGCGCGCCGGCGACCGGCTGGGCGAGCAGCAGTTCGCCGAGCGGTTCTCGGTCAGCCGCGGCCCGGTGCGCGACGCGTTCCACATCCTCGAACGCCGCCGCCTGGTCGACATCCTGCCGCGCCGCGGGGCCTTCGTGCGCGGCATCACCATCGACTCGGTCGCCGATCAGTACGGCGTGCGGATCGCCCTGGCGGGATATGCCGCGCGCAGCGCTGCGCGCGACCCCTCGCCCGGCCTGCTGGCGGCGCTGGAGCGGCGCCTGGCCGAGATCCGCGCCGCCGCCGAGGGGCCCGAGGGCGATCCGGAGGCCATCGCCTTCGCGCTCGGCCGGGCCTGCCATGCGCTGGTTCGGGCCGGCGGCAACGAGCTCGCCGAGCAGATCTGGACCGAGCTCAACGACCACTCCTTCTGGACCACGCTGTGGAAGATGCCGCTGGAGGGCGCGACCCCCGAGATCCGCCGCCGCCGCGCCGAGCAGTTCGCCCAGACCGTCGCCGCCCTGCGCGCCCGCCGCCCCGACGAGGTCGAGCGCAGCGTGCGCGGCTGGATGGAGGAGGGCCGCCAGGCCGCGCTCGACGCCCTCGCGCGGCTGCGCCCGGGCCCGCTGGTCGACGACCGCCCCCCCGCGTCCGCGCCGGGAGAGACGAGAGAGACGGGGGAGCGCCGCGCCAGGGTCCAGCCGGGCTGACGCTGCGTCGCTTCCTCCGGTTCAGGGGTCAGCCGGACCGCGCCTCTGGGTCGCCGGAATCGTGTGGCCGTCTCAGTCCAGGGCGAAGCTCCATCTGGCTGAATCGTTGGGGGTGTCCGCGGGCGGAGGTGATCTGACCCAGGATATCCGCGGGGCAGGGAGGCTTGCGGTCCTGGCGAATGTCCTCTCCCTCGATTGTCGCATCCGGTTCTGTCGGGTGAACCGGATGGCGGCCCGACGCGCGACGCGACAGGCCCGAGCCTCCGGCGCATCTCCTGCGCCGGCCCTCGTTTGCCGCCCATCGTCACCCCGCGCGGGTGCGGAGATGGACGCTCAGCAGTCAGGCTTCGGCGCCGGCGGTCCTCGCCTCCCGGTCCCTGGCAAGACGGCGCGAGCGGCCGGTCATGGAGATGCGCACGCCCGCGTCGCGAAGCACGCCGGCAGAGCGCGGGCTGGTGAACTGGCCGCCCTGGTCGGTGCTGAAGATCCCCGTCGGCTCATGGCGCGCCAACGCCGCCTCCAGCGCCTCGATGCAGAAGCCAGCGTGCAGCGTGTTCGACACCGGCCAGGCCAATACCTTCCGCGTCGCCCAGTCCATGACGGCCACCAGGTGGAGGATCCCGCGGCGGATCGCCAGCCAGGCGATGTCTGCGCATCAGAACCAGGTTCGGCGCGCGCTCGCCCTCCGCCGGACGTAGAAGGCGGATCGGCTCCCGCGAATGGACGAATGCGCAGTGGGCCAGCCACGCGGGAGCGCCACACCGACGGCGACCGTTCGCAGGGCGATCCTCGCCGGACCGGAGAGCCTGAGGGCGCTGGCGAGCGGTGGCCTCCTCTTCGCACGCCCGGCTCTCGGAACCGCTGCGACGGCCCCGCTCGCGCTCGCAAGACGCCGCGCGCCGGCAAGGTCGGTGCGTCGCCGGTTGGTCGTGTTCGCGCGCGAGAGGCCCCGGGTGCTGAGCCGCCATGGACCTCGCATCACGAAGGTGTGCTTATTATTAACGTTTGATGAATCGGCGCGTCGTGCGATGACTTAACGGCAGTCACGAGAATCACCTGGTTCCCGCATGGCTCGCCGGAGTTCACAGTCATGTTCCGCTTCCCCACGCGTGTGGCCGCGCTTCCCATCGCGGCCGCGCTGATCGGCACGCCGGTCTTCGCCCTGGCGCTTCCGATCCTGGGCGACGATCTTTCGAGCTTTGCCGTGCTGGGCGCGTCGACGGTCACCAACGTGCCCACGAGCGTGGTTCAGGGCAACGTCGGCGTGGGGATCGGACCGGCGGTCACCGGATTCACCGCGGTTGCGGGCGCCGCGGTCGCCGACGTTCAGGTGACCGACGGTCTCGTGCATTCCACGACGCCGACGGCGCAGTCCGCGCAAAGCCAGCTCTCGATCGCGCGCGGCTACCTGGCGTCCCTGGGGATCGGCGCCATGCTGGGCGCGGATCTGGCCGGCCTGACGCTGGCGCCTGGCGTCTACACGGTGGCGGCCGGCGTCACCAACCTGTCTGGCACGCTGATCCTGGACGGCGGCGGCAATGCCAACGCCGCCTGGGTCTTTCACATGCCGAGCACGCTGATCACCTCGTCCGACGCCGTGGTGAGCATCGTGGGCGCCGGGCCGGGGGCAGGCCTGTTCTGGAACGTCGGGAGCTCGGCGACGCTGGGCTCCGGAACCGAGTTCCTGGGCAACATCCTGGCCTCGGCGTCGATCACTGCGGCCACGGGCGCCACGAACCTCTGCGGCCGGCTGCTCGCCGAGACCGAGGCGGTGACGCTGGAGCAGAACAGCCTGTCGATCGGGTGCGACGGCGCGCTGGCCGAAAGCGGCGGCCTCGGCGGCGGACTGGATGTGGTCGACGGAGGCGAGGTCGTGTTTCGCGCCTATGCGCCCCTGACCGCGGCCGTTCCTCTGCCGGCGGGGATTCTCCTTCTGGTCAGCGGGTTCGCGGCGCTGATCGCTGCCCGCGGCAGACGCCCGGCTGCCTGAGAGGGGCGTCAACACGGCAAAGCCGCAGGCGCCTCGCCCGGCGGCAAAGGGATCGTCGCCGGAGCAATTCACAGTCAAGGACGTGTCGATGGAGGTGTCGGCAGGCTCTTGTTCAGTGACGTGGCGCCCATGATCCCTGACGCCTGCCCCCGGAGGCCGTCATGACAAGACCGCATCTGCGAAGGTCGCTCGCCGCCCGGGCAGGTCGATCACCCGGCCCGGTTCCCGCGCCACGCGACGCCCCGAGACCGAGGTGTCGGCGAGGAGGGCCAGGCGGTCCCGCCTGACGTCGTCGACCCGCGCCCAGCTGCGGAACCCGCGGCCATCCGTCAGCGCGTCCTGGGCGAACTCGGTCGACCCTCTCCGCTTCGGACCCTGCGGGACCGCCAGTGGCGCGCGCGTTCCCAGCGCCCGCTTGCGGCCGTCGCGACGGGGCGTCCCCAGACGTTCCTCTCGATACCCGTGGAACAGCTTCTTGTGGTCAACGCCGGTGCGGGACTTCAGCCCGGTTGTCGGATCGGCCGCCCGACACCTGGCGGTCCGGCAGGCCAGGATCCCGTGGGGGCGCAGCCGGTTGGCGACCATGGCCTCCGGCGCGAAACCCTGCCGCTTCAGACGTTTGCGCAGCAGCTTCAGCGCCGCTTTCCGGTCATGCCGGGACAGGGCGACCCCCTCCTGCGTCTGGCCCTCGTCGTCGACCGCGCGCCAGGGATCGCGGCCGCGCAGGCGAACCGGAGGCAGAGCCGGATCGCGTGCCGGATGACGCGCGGCGGAAGGCGATGGGGGGCGCAGGACATGCGGCGCGGGTCGGGGCCAGCCGCATCGCGCTTCGGGCTGCTCTCCGGTTTGCGTGTCGAAGCCGACGGTCCGCCTTCGCGTCCGACCTTCGGCGCAAGTGCCCGGCGCATCGACGTTGCACGGGCGCTCGCGCGGCGCTTGCGCGACATCGAGCTGCCGTTCAACTTGATGATTATTGGTCTGCGATGACCTTTTTCGGGATGACCCGATCATGCCTGACGCCGTCGATTTTTTCTTCCCGATCAGGGACGACGACGCCGTCGTGCGCGTCACGCTCGCGGAGCCGGATGCGCAGGGCGGAGCGCTCGATATCCGCGATCTCGACGGCAACGTCTTCTGGCTCGGCGACGACCGCATCGCCGAGCTGCCGGCGCTCGCGTCGCTGCTGACCGTGACGCGGGGGAGGACGGAGTCCGTCCGCTCGGCGGTCGCCGACATGCGCGACGACGTACCGACCGCGCGCCTCCGGGCCGCCGATCTGCGCGAGACGATCCACGACATGGCCGGCGCGCTCGGCACGGCGGCCGCGGCCGGCGAGCGCGTGGCGTCCTGTGGACAGCTCGTGCTGGGGCCCGGCGCCGGGATCCGCGCCGCCGGCGGCCCGGGCGACGTCGTCGTCACACCCTGCAACCGGGACGAGGTCGGCTTCGAGCTGCTCGAGGACGGCCGCGTGTCGCTCGAGATCGGGCCGGACGGCGCGACGACGCTGATCCGCGAGATCAACGTCTGCAGCAGCTTCGGCATCGGCGACGACGCGCCCAACTCCAGCTGCCGCGCCGCGCTCGGCGTCGGCGAGGCGCAGGAGGGCGGGGAGCTGGGGGAGATCATCCCGGGCTCGTCCGGCGCCGACCTGGTCCGCGGCGGCGGCCACGACCGCCTGTCGCCCGGCCTCGGCGCCGATCTCATGATCCTCGCGCCGGAAGGCGGCGAGGTCTGGGTCGAGGACATCGAGCTCGACCCGCCGCCGACGCCGTCGGCGACCTGGCCGCCGATCCCGACGGGCGCTTCGTCCATCTCGCGCCCGAATTGCCGGCGGGCGAGACGAAGGCCGTCGGCTACACCTATACCGCCTTGGACGCGGCAGGCGCGGAAGCCACCGCAAGACTGGAGATCACGATGCTCGGACAAGACGCCCTTGAATCGGACGGCTCGTCGCCGGGCACGCAGAACGTTTTCTCCGGCAACCCGGACATCGACGCCCTGCTTTCCTACGATGTCGAACCCTCGTACCGCTGGGGACTGCCGGGCGAAGCGGTCGCGCTGACCTATTCGTTCGTGGAGGCGGGGTGGGAAGCCCCGCCGGACTACGACACCGGCGGCGCGGAGGGCGCCCTGCCGGTCTCCGACGCGATGCGCGAGGCGGTCCGCGACGTCGCCCTCGCGATCTCGCAGCTCGTGCCGATCACCTTCGAGGAGGTCGAGGACGCCTCCCTCGACACGCCGTATCACCTGCGCTTCGGCCTCGCCTCCACGCTCGGCTTGGACGGCGTCGCCGGCATTTCGATCGGCGGCTACGTCTATCACTACGATTCGAACCACGTGGAAACGCTCCGCCTGTCGCGCGAACACGGCGACGTCTGGATCGACGCGTCGCAGACGGAGTTCGCCCCCGGCTCGGCCGGCCGCTCCGTCATCGCGCATGAGCTTCTGCACTCGCTGGGCCTCGACCACCCGCACGAGGGACCGACGCTGGACGACGCGCTCGACTCCGAGCGCTACACGATCATGAGCTACAATTCCGTCGCCTACTTCGATTCCGACGGAGAGGTGCGCTACGCCGATGCGCCCCGTTCGCTCGACATCCAGGCCCTGCAGTGGATCTATGGGCAGAACCTGTCCACCGGGGCCGGCGACGATCTCTACGCCTTCTCGGGGGACGAGCTGCGCTCGATCTGGGACGCCGGCGGCCTCGACACGATCAGCGCGGCGGGCGCGCCGGCCGGTCCGGGCGTGCGGATCGACCTGCGCCCGGGCGCGCTGTCGTCGATCCCCGACACCGAGGACATGTCGGGCGGCGTGTCCATCGCCCCGGGGGTGGAGATCGAGAACGCCGTCGGATCGGCGGGCGAGGACCGGCTGATCGGGAACGCCCTGGCGAACCGCCTCGAAGGCGGCGGCGGCTTCGACCGGTTCGAGCCGATGGGCGGGGCCGACCGCATCGTGCTGTCGGCCGAGGGGGGCGAGGTCCGGGGCGCGCTCGCGGACCTCGACGGGGACCGGATCGACGGGTTCGGGATCGGCTCGCGCATCCTCGTTCTCGACGACGACCCCGCCGCGCTCTCGGCGATGGTCGAAGAGGACGGGTTTGCGATCCAGCTGAGGACCGCGGACGGCGGCGTCGCCGCGCGCATCGCGCTGGACGCCCCGGCGGTCCAGGCCGCGCTGGAGGCGACGATCACGGCCAGGGGGCTGATGCTCACGTGGGTCAACCTCGCGCCGCAGGCCGCCGACGACGCGGCGGGCATCCGTGAAGGCGGGCGCGTCGCCGGCGACGTGCTGGGCAACGACCTCGACCCGGACGGCGATCCGCTGACGGTCGTGCAGGTCGACGGGCGCGCGCCCGGCGCGAAGATCGTCGGCGACTGGGGGTGGCTGAAGCTCGGCGCGGACGGGGGGTGGATCTACAAGGCGACCTCGGCGCACGCCCTCGATCCCGGAGAGGTCGCGGTCGACAGCTTCGCCTACACGGTCGAGGACCCGTTCGGCGCCCGCACCGCCGCCACGCTGGAGATCCTGGTCGAAGGCCGCCTCAACGTCGCGACGGGAACCCGGAGGAACGACCGGCTCGACGGCGACGACGCCGCGGACTTGCTCGACGGCGGCAAGGGCGCCGACAAGCTGTTCGGGCGCGGCGGAGACGACGAGCTCGTGGGCGGGCGGGGCCGCGACACCTACGTTCCGGGCCAGGGCGCCGACGTGCTGCATTTCTCGAAACGGGACGGCAGGGACAAGATCGTCGGCTTCGAGGACGGCCTAGACCTCATCGCCTTCGGCGAGGGCGCCGACAGCTTCGAGGACCTCGACATCCGTCAGAAGGGAAAGCACGCCCTCATCGACTACGGCGCGCGCGGCGACGAGATCAGGCTGCTCAAGACCGATGCGGGCGACCTCAATGCGTCGGACTTCATGTTCGCCTGACGCCGGGGCGCGAGGCGGACTTGCCGCCGTCATTGTCACGCAGATCAGCAGGCGCCCGAGAGCCGCTTCCAGATCCCGATCTCGAACCCTGACGGCCCGCCTGCCAGTCGTCGCGCGGTCGCCCGGAAACGCCGGCGCGGGACGATCCGGGATGCGACCCAATCGGGGACGATGCCCATTCACGGACAAAGGCGTTCGGGGGCGCGGTCGCCCGGCCGCAGATGCTTCGGGGCGACCCCTGCCGCGACCCTCGTGCGAGGCGCCGGGACCGGGGGGGCAAGGGCGGAGGGGCGGCGGCCCTGCGTGCGCCCGCTGCAGGGGGTGAGGGGCGGGAATGCGACCGGCTATGGCGCCGATCGGGCCGCAAGTGTTCGACAGGTCGGGCTCGGGCTGGCACTGTCCTCGCGTAAGGGTGGGGTTATGGGGAGGCGCGACGCGTCATGGACAGCGAAGCTCCGAAGGTTCTGCTTGTGCATCCGGCGTTCGGCGAGACGTCGTTCTGGAACTACCGGGCGGCCTGCGAGCTTGCCGGCGCCCGCTATCCGGCGCCGCCGCTGGGGCTGATCACGGTGGCGGCGATGCTGCCCGACGGCTGGCCGGTACGGCTGGTGGACTGCAATGTCGAGACGCTCGACGACGCGGCGCTGGACTGGGCGGATATGGTCTTCGTCGGCGGCATGATCTCGCAGATCGGGGGGATGCTGGAGCTGCTGGAGCGGGCGAAGGCGGCGGGCAAGATCACCGTGCTGGGCGGGCCGGAGGTCAGCTCCCGGCCAAGTTTCTATGCGCTCGCCGACTTCCGCATCGTCGGCGAGGCCGAGGGCGCCATGGCCGAGTTCCTCGCCGCCTGGGCGCGGGGCGAGCGTGCGGGCCTGATCCGGGCGCCGCTGCACAGCGTGGACGTGACCACGACGCCGCTGCCGCGCTTCGACCTGCTGAAGATGGACGCCTACATCCAGCTCAGCGTCCAGTTCTCCCGCGGCTGCCCGTTCCTGTGCGAGTTCTGCGACATCATCGAGCTGTTCGGCCGCAAGCCGCGCACCAAGGCGCCCGAGCAGGTGCTGGCGGAGCTGGACCGGCTCTTCGCGCTGGGCTGGCGCGGGCACGTGGATTTCGTCGACGACAACCTGATCGGCAACAAGAAGGCGGTGATGGCCTTCCTGCCGCACCTGGTCGACTGGCAGAAGCGCCACCGCTACCCGTTCTCGTTCTCGACCGAGGCCTCGCTGAACCTGGCCGACGATCCGAAGTTCCTGGCCCTGCTGCGCGACGCCGGCTTCTTCGCCGTCTTCGTGGGGATCGAGAGCCCGGACCCCGACGTCCTGATCGCCATGCAGAAGAAGCAGAACACCCGGCGCGACATCGCCGAGAGCGTGCGGAAGATCAACGGCGCGGGGATCATGGTGGTCGCCGGCTTCATCGTCGGCTTCGACGGCGAGGGGCCCGAGGTCGCTCGCGCCCAGATCGAGGTGATCGAGGCCTGCTCGATCGCCATCGCCGCCGTCGGCATGCTCTACGCGCTGCCCAACACCCAGCTCTCGCGCAGGCTGGTGGCCGAGAACCGGCTCGCCGACCCCGAGGACACGACCGAGCCGGACGCGGTCGGCATCGACCAGTGCACCGCCGGGCTGAATTTCCGCACCCTGCGCCCGCGCGTCGAGATCATGCGGAACTTCCTTGAGGTCATCCAGCACGTCTACGACCGCGACCGCTATTTCGAGCGGGTGCGCCGGGCGGTGGCGCAGATCGACGCCTCGGGACCCTCGGGGGAGGTCGGCCGCGCCGCGCTGGGGAAGGAGCTCAGGCGCACCGCCCGCCTGCTCTGGAACGTCACGCGGCGGCGGCCGGAGCTTCGCGGGCCGTTCTGGCGGCTGCTCGTGCATGTCGTGCGCACCAATCCCCGGGCCCTGCGCCACGCCCTGAACATGGCGGCGATCTACGCCCACCTGGGCCCGTTCACCGACTACGTGACCGCGCGGCTGGAGGAGAAGATCCACGCCATCGAGGCCGACCCGACCTACGAGGACCGCTGGCTGGCCCCGCGCGCGCCGCGCGGGCCGGAGGTCGCCGAAGCGCCGGCTCAGGCCGCCCGGGCCTGAGCCGGCGCGGCTTCGAGGCGGCTCAGGTCGTGGACTGGGCCTCGTTGCTGTTGCGCAGCCGCTCGGTGAGGATCACCGAGATGTTGTAGTAGAGCTTGGCCGCGATGCGCCGGTGCCGGGTGCGGATCCGGTCGAGGGTCACGGCGCTGATCTGCAGGGTCTCGACCCGGGTGGCGGCGACCACGCTGGCGGTCCGCAGGTCCCCGGTCAGGAACGCCATCTCGCCCACGACCGAGCCCGCGCCCACCTCCGCCAGCCGCCGGGGCGGCTGGCCGGGACGCACCGAGAGGACCTCGACCCGGCCGTCGAGCAGCAGGTGCATGTCGCGGCCCGGCGCGCCCTGTTCCAGGATCACCTCGCCCGGCTCGAACGCCAGTGTCCGGCCGAGGGCGGCGACCCGCCGGATCTCGCCCGAGCGCATGCCGCGGAACAGCGCGCTGCGCTCGGCGAAGTCGCCCGACAGGCGCACCCGGATCAGGTCCCACACCGTGACCAGCGGCGTCATCACCAGCAGCGCCGGCGTCAGCGTCAGGTCGGTGATCATCGCCGCCAGCATCACGATCGCCGCCAGGATCCCGAACTGCGCGATCGAGGCGAAGTTGGCGAAGCTGAGCACCATGAACCCCGCGCAGAGCGCCATCGAGGTCGCGAAGACCGGCTGCAGCTCCTGCTCAATGGTGCGCGCGATGGCCTCCTCGTTGCTCTCGCTGGTCCGCAGCTCCTGCGAGTAGCGGGACATGAAGTGGATGGTGTCGTCGACCGCGACCCCCAGCGCGATCACCGCGACGGGGAAGGTCGCCGTGCCCAGCGGGATGTCGAGCAGCCCCATGGCGGCGAAGTTGATCACGATGGGCGCCGCGTTGGGCAGCATCGCCGTCAGCCCCGCGCGCAGCGAGGCGAAGAGCAGCGAGATCACCACGAACACCGCCCCGAACACATAGGCGAGGTTGGTCACGATCTCCCGGCTCATGGTGTCGGAGGAGGCCGCGACCAGCACCGCCTCGCCCGAGACGGTGACGGTCAGGTCGCGCGACATCTCCCGCTCGGCGAAGGCCTGGATCACGGGACGCTCGCCCACGATCTCGGCGCTGCCCGCGAGGTGGGAGCGGACCAGGATCACGGTGCGCGACATGTCGAAATCCACGAAGCGCTCCAGCGTGCGGGGCGCCATCAGCAGGGTGTACTGCGCGATCAGGTCGGCGCTGTCGGGGATCGCGAAGAAGGCCGGGTCGCCGCCGTTCATCTCCTGGTGGGTCTTGCGCATGAACAGGTCGTAGCCGATCACGTCGGCGTCGCGGGCGCGCAGGAAGTCGGTCAGGCGGGCGATGCTCTGCAAGGTGCGGGGGTCCTTGAGGCCGCCCTCTTGGCCGGTGTCGACCTCGACCACCGTCACCGTGGTGCCCGACAGGTCCCGGTTCTGCGCCTCGATGCGCTGGCGGACGGGATCGCTCTCGCGGAAGAAGGCGAGGAAGTCGTTGTCCACCACCACCCGGGTCGAGGCCCAGCCCGCCCCCAGCGTCACCACCGCCGCCGCCGCCAGCACCCAGTTGCGTCGGCGCAGCGCGAGGTGGGTCAGCGCCCGCTCGACCCGGCGCATCATCCGGATCTCGGGGCGCTGGAAGGCCCTGGGCGTGGGCATCACCCGCAGCAGGTGGGGCGTGATCAGCACCGTGATCAGGAAGTTGGCCGCGATCCCGAAGGAGGCGCCGACGCCGAACTGGCCGATCATCGGGATCGGGTGCGGGGCGAGCGTCAGGAACCCGAACAGCGTGGTGACCGAGGTCAGCACGATCGCGAGGCTGGAGTGGCGCATCATCGCGCGCACCGCCTCGGGGCGCGGCAGGCCCCGGCGCACGCCGGCGCCGAACTCGGCCACCAGGTGGATGTCCTCGGTCGCGCCGATGATCAGCAGCAGGGTGGGGATGATCACGCTGACCGGGTTGATGGCGAAGCCCAGCAACGCCATGAAGCCCAGCGCGGTCACGATCGAGAGGATCCCGGTGACCGCCGGCAGCAGGATCGCGACGCCGGCGCGGAAGAAGAACAGCAGCACCACGGTGATCGCCGCCAGCGCCAGCGGCCCCAGCGCCTGGCCGTCGGCGGCGATGTTGTCGAGGATCGCCACCTTCAGCATCGGCGCGCCGGAGAGGTAGATCTCCACCTCCTCGCCCAGCCGCGCGCGCTGCGCGTCGAGGATCGCCTCGATCTCCTCCGACAGGCGCTTTTCGAACACGCCGTCGCCGGGGCGGGTCTCGACGAAGGCCTGGATGGCGGTGGCGGTCCCGTCGGCGTTCACCACCTCGCCCCGCAGCAGCAGGTTGCCCAGCGCATCCGCGCGCAGGGCCGCGGCCTCCTCGGCCGTCTCGGGGGGAACGCGCATCAGCTGGTCGGTGTTCAGCACGCCTTCGCTTCCGCGCAGGTTGCTCACCGAGGCGAGGGAGACGACCTTGCTGATCCCGTCCAGCCCCTCGATCTCGTAGGCGGCGTCGTCGATGGCGGTCAGGATCGCGGGGGTGAACACGTCGGGCGCGTCGAAGACGATGGTGAAGGCGACGTCGTCGCCGAAGGTCTCCTTGATCTGCCGATACTTCAGGGTCTCGGGCGCGTCGGCCACGATCAGGCCCGAGGCGGAGGTGTCCACCTTCAACCCCGGCAGCCCGGCCGCGAAGCCGAGCACGAAGACCAGCAGGATCGCCATCGAGCCGAAGGGCCGGCGCACGATCCAGTCGCCGATCCGCTGCACGAGCTTCAGCATCGTCTCTCCTCGGGGGGGCGCGTCGCCCGGTCAGCGGTAGCGCGAGCGCCGCTTGATGTTCTGGGTGGCGAAGGTCCCCTCGGGGATCTCCGCGTCGATCTCGCGCTCCTCGACCACGGTCTCGGTCGCGGTGCCGGCGCGCACCGTCTCGAAGCGCGAGACCTCGGCCCGCCACAGGTCCCCTGCCGGGTTGCTCAGGCCGGTGAAGGTCGCCTTCTTCAGCAACCGCTCGCGCGGGTCGAAGAAGTCGGTGCGCACCGTGAAGTAGATGTCCTTGCGGATGTAGAGGATGCGCAGGCCGTAGCCGCTCTCCTCCCGCTCCGTCTGGGTGGCCGGGCGCGCCTCGACCACGAAGCAGGGGTGGCCGTCGACCTCCTCCTCGCCGGTCAGGGTGTAGTCGAAGGCGTCCAGGTCCTCGGCCCGCATGTCCTCGTAAGCGATGTCTGAGCCCATGAAGGCGTTCTTCTTGCTGCCGCCCACGATCCGCTTCACGTCGTCGGAGGCGGGCAGGTAGAGCCACTGGTCGTCCTCGGTGTCGCCCGGCTGCTCCCAGGTCAGCAGGCCGACGTTGGCGATGTCGTTGGGGGCGAGGTATTTCACCAGCGAGCGGGACTGCCCCTCGGCGTTGCGGATGCGCAGGGTGACCATGCGCCGGTCCTGCCGGCGGCCCTTGGCGTTGATCAGGGTCATCGTGGACAGCGAGACCTCGGCGTCCACGTCGTGGCGGTCCTTCTGGGTCTGCATGATCTCGCGGCCGGTCTGGGCCTGAGCCGCGCCTGCGGCCAGCCCCGCGATCAGAAGCGCCGCGCAGGCCAGCGGCAGGGCGAGGCGGCGCAGGTCGACGGTCCAGCGCGTCATGGTCGGTTTCCTTTCGCGGATGGCGGTCAAAACACGATCTCCACCGAGGCGTAGACCCGGTCGTTGCCGTCGTAGGCGCCGAAGAAGGACTCGGTCGGCCCCTCGAAGATCTGCACGCCCAGGGTCAGGGTCGCCGCGTCGGTCAGATCGTGCGCGAGGTTGAGGTCCATCGTCCAGTCGCGATCCTCGATGTTCACCGCCCCCCCGAGGGAGGCCGTGGTGTCCGGGTCGAAGCCGAACTCCAGCTTGGCGACGGCGGAGTTGGCGAGGCTGCGGTCGAAGGCCGTGCGCACGAAGGCGTTGCTGAGCGTGGCGGCGCGGGTCACGTGCTCGTAGGCGTATTCGGCGGTCAGCGACAGCTCCTCGAGCCAGGGCAGCGGGTCGTCCTTCCAGTCGCGGCGGAAGCCGATCACGGCGGTGAGGTAGTCGTCGTCCTGCCGGGACTCCCGGGTCAGGTGCAGGCTGGTCTCGCCATGCAGCTCGTAGTCGCCGAAGATGGTCGAGAAGCCGCCCCCGATCTCGGTGTAATGCGGGTAGACCGAGGTCAGCTCCAGCACGCCGCCGTTGACCCGCTGGGCGACGACCGGGTTGGTCGAGGGGCCGTGCACCACCGTCGCCGAGAGGTCCCAGCCGGGCAGCAGGGTGGAGGTGATCGCCCGCGCTCCGAAGGTCGAGCTGTCGAGCCCCGCCGGCGGCAGGGTCCGCGGGCCGACCGAAACGGCGGGCCGGAAGCCCAGCGTCAGGGCGGCGGCGTCGGCCAGCGGGTCGGTCGAGCGCGCCCAGCGGTTGTCCTGCGGCGGCAGCCGGTCGGGGGTGAACCAGGGCACGAACACGAACTGCAGGCCGATGTCCTGGGTGGCGTAACCGAGGCTCATCGCCAGCGCGCCCAGCTTCTCGGCCTCCGGCAGGTCGAGCTTGTCGCGGGCGTTGAGGTCGTCGGTCGGGCTGTAGAGGTCGGCCGCGCCCCAGCTGAACAGCTGCTTGCCGATCGTCGCCGTCCACGGGCCGTCGACATGGGAGACCCAAGCCTCCTCGACCCCCAGCATCGGCCGCCGCCGGCCGCGCTCGTCGAAGCGGATGCCGGAGCCGGCGCGGTCGCCGGTGTCGGCGTTGAACTCGGGCGTGAAGCGGACCTCCCAGGAATCGAGCACGGGGCCCGCGAACTCGACCCCCGCCCAGGCGAAGCCAAGGGCCTGGCGGTCGCCGGGGTACGGGTCCTCATGCGCGAAGGCCGAGAGCTTCACCGTGACCGTGGCGTAGTCGACGAGCGCCCTGAGGTCCTCGAGCAGGCGCGCGCGCGTCTCCTCCTGCGCCTGCGCCTGCGCCGTCCCGGCGGCGGGCAGCAGCGCGAGCGCCAGGGCGGCGGCGCGGATCGGGGCCCCGCCGCTCATGCCGCGCCCACCTCGGGCGCGGGGACCTTCCGGCCCAGCAGCGCCGACAGCATCGCCGCGACGGGGTCGCCCCCCGGCGGACCCGGGGGCGCGGAGTCGTCGTCCAGAAGGCGGTCCAGGTTGCTGCGGTCGAAGCCCAGGGGCGCGCCCTCGAGGAACGTCTGCAACGCCTGCGCGAAGCCGCCGAGGCCGGACTGGGTCTCGGCGAAGCGGACGTAAGGGGCGAGGGGGTGGGCCGCGTCCTCGGCGCTCAGCGCCGCGATCCGTTCGGCCCAGGCCGCGAGGTCAAGGCGCTCGGGCCGGCCGCCCGCCCGCTCCATCGCGTCGGCCACGTCGTCGGAGCTGAGCGGCGCCGCGCCGACGATGGCGAAGGGGCCGTCGCCGGGCCGGGCGTCCTCGAAGATCCGGCGCATGGCGCGCACGGCGAAGTCGGCCGGGGTCAGGAACATGTTGAGCCGGCTGCGCGGGAAGGCGCCGGCCTCGCGGCTGGCCTCCATCGCGCGCCAGACAAGGTCGGCGGCGCCGGTCGCCTCGGCCTTGCCCACGATGACCCCCAGGCGGTGGATGGTGACCGGCAGGCCGCGGGCCTGCGCGTCGCGGACCAGCGCCTCGGCCGCCCATTTGCTCTGGGTGTAGCCGCCAGCCAGCCGCTCGGGCGGGGCCGAGAGGTCGGGTTCCCGGACCACCCCGTCGGGGCCGGCGTCGGCGCGGCTGTAAATGGCGATGGTCGAGGCGTGGTGCAGGCGCTTGACCCTGCGGTGCAGGGCGAAGCGGACGACTTCCAGCGTGCCCTCGACGTTCGATCCCCGCAGCGCCGCGTAGGGCAGCACATGCTTCACGTCCGCGGCGAGGTGGAAGACCGCCTCGATCCGGGCGGCGAGCGCGTCGTAGGTCTCGCCGTCCAGGCCGAAGAGCGGCGCGTCGAGCCTTCCGGGCAGCGCCTCCAGCCGACCGGTGAGGGTCGCGGCCGGCAGGTCCGGCGCCGCAGCCGCCACCGCCGCCAGCAGCCGCGCGCGGGCGGACGGGGCGTCGGGCGCGCGCACCAGGCAGGTCAGCGAGACCTCGGTGAAGCGCAGCAGCTCGGCGATCAGCTGCGCGCCCAGCGCGCCGGCGCCGCCGGTCAGCAGCACCTGGCGCGGGCGCGTGGCTTCGGGCGGGATCTCGCCCAGGGCGCCGAAGTCGAGCGTCTCGGCCAGCCGCGCGTCGCGGGCCATCATCTCGGCCGCGCCGTCGTCCGCGCCGATCGCGGCCTCGGTCTCCGCATCGCCGGCCTCCTCGGAGCGGTCCGAGGCGAGGCGTTGCGCGATCACGCCCGCCACCCGCTCCAGCGACGGATCGCCCGCCATCAGCGAGGCGGGCAGGCCGACGCCGATGTCGGTCTCCAGCCGCAGGACCAGTTCGACCATGCTCAGCGAGTCCACGCCCAGGTCGGCCATCGGGCGCGAGGCGTCGATCTCCTCCGGCGGCAGGCGCAGGATCTTGGCGACCTCGCCGGCGAGATAGGCGGCGGCGATGCCCGTCCGCTCGGCCGGCGGCGCCTGCTGGATCTCGGCGCGAAGGCCGCCGCCGGTCTCGCCCGCCGCGGCGAGGTCGCCGGCGACCTCGCAGAACCGCGGCGCCCGGCCCAGCGCGCCGCCGGCCCGCGCCCAGTCCTTCCACGACAGCGAGGTGACGATGGCCTGGCCGCGCCCCTCGCCCGCCAGCCGGGCGATCGAGCGGGCGACCTCGGCCGTGGTCAGCCCGTCGAAGCCGCGGGCCTTGAGGTAGTCGGCCACCCGCTGGTCGCGGGTCAGGAAGCCCGCGTCGGTGACCGGGTCGAGGTTCACGCTCAGCGCCGGCAGGCCCTGCGCCCGGCGCTGCGCCGCCAGCCCGTCGAGGAAGGCGTTGGCCCCCGCATAGGCCGCCTGGCCGACGCCCCCCAGGATCGTGCTGATCGAGGAGGTGACGACGAACAGGTCCAGCGGATCCTCCGCGGTCAGCTCGTGCAGGTTCCAGGCCCCGGCGGCCTTGGCCCCGAAGACCACGGCGATGTTGGCCTCGTCCTCCTGCATCAGCATCCGGTCGCCGTAGCGGGCGGCGGCGTGGATCACGCCGCGCAGGGGACCGAAGGCCTCCCGCGCCGCGTCCAGCGCCGCGGCGGCGCCCTCGCGGGTCGAGACGTCGGCGGCGATGCAGAGCACCGTCGCGCCCTGCGCCCGCAGCGCCTCGATCGCCTCCGCGGCCGCCGCATCCGGGGCGCCGCTGCGCGAGACCAGGCACAGCCGGCGCGCCCCGCGCTCCACCAGCCAGGCGGCGAGGCCCAGGCCCAGGCCGCGCAGGCCGCCGGTGACCACGTAGCCGGCCCCGGGGTCGGCGCGGTAGTCGCGCGGCGGCGGAGCGGCGGTCATGCCGGGCTCGACGGTCAGCGCGATCTTGCCGATATGGCGGGCGCGGGCCATGTGCTGGAAGGCCGAGGCGAAGTCGTCCATGGCGAAGCGGCGGAACGGCAGGGGGCGGAACCAGCCCTCGGCCAGCGCCTCCTCCAGCGCCCGCAGCAGGGGGGCGAGCCGCCGCGGGCTGCGGACCTTCGACATGTCCACGGCGGCGAAGGTCAGGGCCCGGCGGAACGGGCGCAGGCCGATCAGCGTGTCCTGCTCGATGTCGCGCTTGCCCAGTTCGACGAAGCGGCCGCCGTCGCGCAGCAGCTCCAGGCTGCGGGTCAAAAGCTCTCCGGCCAGCGAGTTCAGGACGATGTCGACGCCCTCGCCGCCCGTCGCCCGCCGGATGGCGTCGACGAAGGCGTCGGAGCGGGAGTCGTGCACATGCCGCACCCCCAGCGCCCGCAGGAAGCTGCGCTTGAGCGGGCTGCCGGCGGTGGCGTGGACCTCGGCCCCGTGGGCGAGCGCGATCTGGATGGCGGCGAGGCCGACGCCCCCGGCGCCGGCATGGATCAGCACCCGCTCGCCCGCCTCGAGCCGCCCGATGTCGATCAGCGCGTGGCGCGCGGTCATCCAGGGGACCAGCAGGGTGGCGGCCTCGGCCGGCGACAGGCCCTCGGGCAGGACCAGGGCCTGGGCGCGGGGCACGGTCACGTGGCTGGCGAAGCAGCCGGCGCCCAGCACCATCACGCGCTGGCCGAGGCGGGCGTCCTCGACCCCCTCGCCCAGCGCGCAGATCGTGCCGGCGCATTCGTCGCCCAGCTCCAGCGCGTCGGGCGCGTCGAGCGGGTAGAGGCGCAGGGCCTTGAGCACGTCGCGGAAGTTGACGCCGGCGGCCTCGACCCGGACCTCGATCTCGCCGGGGCCGGGCGCCTTGCGGGCCACCGGCTCCAGCGCCAGCCGGTCCAGCGCTCCGGGCGAGGGGGCGGTCAGGCGCAGGCCATGGGTCGCGGTTTCCGGGTCGAACGGGGCCGCGAGCGGCGGCAGCGGCGCGATGCGGCTCAGGTGGCGTCGGCCGCCGCGCAGGGCGACCTGGTCCTCGGCGTCCGCGGCGAGGGCCAGTTCCGCCTCCAGCGCGTCGAGCTCGTCGGCGTCGGGCGCGGGCGAGAGGTCGATCAGCCTGCAGGCCAGCTCCGGCGCCTCGGCGATCAGCGTGCGGGCGAGCCCGCAGACGGCGGCCTGGGCGAGGTCGGCGCCCTCCGCCTCGGTCACCGCATGGGCGCCCGACGTGATCACCCGCAGCGACACCGCCGCGCCCGCCAGGCGCTGGGCGAGCCGCGCCAGCCGGGCGCAGAGCGCGGCGGCGCGGTCGGCCGGCGCGGCCCCGGGCAGGGCCCCGAGGGCGCCGAAGTCGAGCACCCGCGTCTCCCCCGTCCGCGGCGTCGGCGCCTCGGCCGGGTCGGCGCCGTCGGCCAGCGTCACCCGCGCCGGCCCGAACCGGGCGGCGAGCCGCCGGGCCATCTGCGCGGCGAGCCCGCCCGCGTCGGGCAGCAGCAGCCAGTGCAGGTCCTCGGCGTGGGGCGAGGCCGGGGCCGCCGCCGTCTCCTCCAGCGCCTCGGGCGCCCAGAGGCGGACGCGCATCCCCGGGCCGGCGTCGAGCTCGCCGAGCAGGGTCGCGGGCAGGTCGCCCTCGTCCGGCTCCGTCGAAAGGTCCAGCGGCGCGAGGTCGAGCGCGGCGCGGCGCAGGGCGGCCAGCAGGCCGTCGAGGCCGCCCGCCGCGGTCGCGGCGACGGTCAGCAGCCGCGATCCGGGGGCCGCGAGCCGCGGCAGCGCCTCCCGCAGGGCGAGGCCGGCTGCGGACCCCAGGATCGCCGCGTCGAGGATCACGAGGTCGTAGCGGCGATGCTCGGGGATCCCAAGGTCGGGCTCGCCCGGCGACCAGGCCAGCGGTCGCGCCCAGGGCGTGGGCTGCAGCAGCTCGGCCAGCATCGTGGCCTCGGCCGGCGAAGCGGCGCCGGCGTCGAGCGTGCCGCGCGCCTCCCCCAGCCGCGCGGCGATCGCTGTCGCGCGCGCCCCGGCGTCTCCGCCAAGGTCCAGGACCCGCAGCGGGCGGCCGGCGGGGGTCGCCGCCAGCGCCGCCTCGACCGCCTGCAGCGCCGCGGCGCGCGCCGCGGCCGGGGCGGGGCCGTCGACATGGTGGTGGTTGATCTGCCAGAGCATCGTGGGATCTTCGAGCAGCGCCCGCGCCGCCCCCGGCTCGCGCGTCAGCGCATCGAGCCGCCGCGCCAGCTCAGGCGCCAGCGCCAATGCGCCGAGCGCGCCGGGCCGTCCGCGCATCGCCTCGCGCCAGGCGTCGAGATCCGGCGCGCCGGCGGAGGCCGAGAGGCCCTCCCAGACAGTCGCAAAGGCGTCGGGGGCCGGAGCGGCCGCCGGCCGCGGCGCCCGGGCCAGGGCGTCGACGCCCGCGGCGGACCAGGGGCGGATCGCGGCGGCGGGCGACAGCGGCGGGGCCGCGCGCCAGGTGGAGACGTAGTGCAGCGCGTCGGGCAGCGGGCGGCTCTTCGCCTCGCCCGCGGTGGCGAGGACCTCGAGGCCCCGGGCCTCGGCCACGACCTCGCCGGCGTCGTCCAGCAGGCGGTAGTCGGCGATCATCCGCACGAAATTCGCCTCGCGCAGGCGCAGGTGCATCCACAGGGCCGGGCCGGCGGGGGCGTGCACCCGCAACGAGCCAAGGGCGCTGGGCGCGTAGAAGATCGGCCGGACCGCTCCGGGGCGCAGGTGGGTGCCCGCCAGGGCGAGCGCGTAGTTGATGTTGTCGAGCAGCGGCGGCGGCAGGATCGCGCCGTCGATCTCGTCCGCGAAATCCTCGGGCGTCTCGACGCGCAGCAGGATCTCGTCCTCGCCGACCCGGATCTCGCGGGTCAGCTGGAAGCGGGGGCCGAGCGACAGGCCGCCGGTGGAGAGGAGCTGGAAGACGAAGGCCGGGTCCACCTGCGTCGGGCAGCGGCGGCGGATGGCCTCGAGGTCCTCGGGCGCCGGACGCTCGACCCCGCCCGCGCCGGTCTTGCCCGTGGCGTGGCGGGTCCAGACCGCGCCCTCGCCGTCATGGCCGCTGGAGATCTCGAAGCGGCGGGTGGCGGGATCGACGGCGATGCGCAGGAGCTGGGGCGTATCGCCCCGGCGCAGGGCCAGGAACTGCTCGAAGCGCAGGTCCTCGACCACCAGCGGCGCGCGCCCGCCGGCAAGCTCCCGCGCGGCGGCGAGCGCCATCTCGATGTAGCCGGTGCCGGGGAACACCTGCTGGCCGCGCAGCTGGTGCTCCGCCAGGAAGGTGTGGATCCGGGGCTCCAGCGACATCCGCCAGATCGGCAGGTCGGAGGAGAGGCGTGAGGTCAGAAAGGCGTGCGGACGCGTCCGGGTGCGCGCTTCCAGCGAGTCGGGGGATTCCACCCACAGCCGCTTTTCCTGCCAGGCATGCGTGGGCAGCCGCGCCCACGGGGCCGAGCGCGGGCCCACGAGCGCCGACCAGTCCACCTCGACGCCCGCGCAATGAAGCTGGGCGGCGGCGCGCCCGAAGGTCCGCCCCTCGTCCTCCTCCCGGATCAGCGAGGCGACGATGGTCGCGCCGCGCGCGCGGCCCGCCTCGGCCAGGCCCCGGCGGATGTCGCCGCCGAGCACGGGGTGGGGCCCGATCTCGACGAAGGCGGCGTGGCCGCGGCGCGACAGCGCCTCGACCGCTGGGGCGAAGCGCACCGCGCGGCGGATGTTGCGCCACCAGTAGTCGGCGGTCAGCGCCTCGCCCTCCAGCCGGCCGCCGGTGACGGTGGAGACGAAGGGCAGCGTCGTCGGGCCCGGGACCACGTCGCCGAGCGCCGCGCGCAGGGCGTCCTCGCACGGGTCCATCAGGCGGCTGTGGAAGGCGTAGGCGACGGGCAGGCGGCGGCAGGCGAAGCCCGACAGGGTCTCGGCCGCGTCCTCGATCCGCGCCGCCTCGCCCGCCAGCACCACCGAGCGGGGGCTGTTGAGCGCGGCGATCTCCAGCGAGCCGTCGCGAACGCAGTCCAGCGCCTCGGCCTCCTGCCTTGTGCAGCCGACGGCGAGCATCGCGCCGCCGCGTTTCGACAGCTCCATCACCCGGCCGCGCTCATGGATCACGCGCACCGCCTGTTCAAGGTCGAGCGCGCCGCTGGCCCAGGCGGCGGCGACCTCGCCGACGCTGTGGCCGACGACGGCCGCGGGCGTGACGCCCAGCGCGCGCCACATCTCGGTGAGGCCGGCCTGCAGGGCGAAGATGCAGGGCTGGGCGATGGCGGTCTCGGCCATGCGCGAGGCGCCCTCGTCGGCCAGCAGCGCCGCGCGCAGGTCCCAGCCGCCGAAGCCGCGCTGGATCTCGTCGCAGGCGTCGACCATGGCGCGGAAGCGGGGGGCGTTTTCGTAGAGCTCGCGGCCCATGCCCCACCACTGCGGGCCCTGGCCGGAATAGACGAAGACCGGGGCGCCGGGCGCCTCCTCGGCCGTGCCCTCGATCAGGTCGGGGTCCGGGGCGCCGGCGGCGAACGCGTCGAGCGCGCGGCGCAGCTCGGCCGGGCCGTCGCCGAACACCGCCAGACGGCGGGCGTGCCCGGCGCGGCGCAGGGCGGCGGCGCGCAGGATCCCTGGCAGGGCGAGGCCGGGCGCGTCCAGCGCCTCGGCCATCCGCGCGGCGTTGGCCTTCAGCGCCTCCGGCGAGGGGGCGGAGATCAGCAGCGGCGCCGCGATCCCCTCGGCGGGGGCGGGCGCCGGCGCGGCCTCCGCGACCGCGGGGGCCGGCGCGAGGATCGCGTGGGCGTTGGTCCCGCCAAAGCCGAAGGAGTTGATCGCGGCGCAGGGCGGGGCGTCGTCCTCGTGGGCGCCGTCGTGGCCGGGCGCGAAGGGCTGCGCCTCGGTCGGCACCTGCAGGCCCAGGGCGTCGAAGTCGATCTCGGGGTTCGGCGTCTCGAAATGCAGGTTCGGGGGCACGACGCCATGGCTCAGCACCAGGCAGGTCTTGATCAGCCCCGCGATGCCGGCGCCGGCCTCGAGATGGCCGATGTTGGTCTTCACCGAGCCGACCGGGCAGGGCGCCCCTGTCTGCGCCTGTCCGTAGACCGTGCCGACGGCCCGCGCCTCGATCGGGTCGCCGATGGCGGTGCCGGTGCCGTGGGCCTCGATGTAGCGGACCTGGGCGGGGGAGATGCCGGCCTCGGCCGCGGTCTCGCGCGCGAGCGTCGCCTGGGCGGTCTCGGAGGGCATGAAGATGCCGCGGGTGCGGCCGTCCTGGTTGACGCCGGTCGCCAGCAGGCGGGCGTGGATGCGGTCGCCGTCGGCCAGCGCCTCGTCGGTGCGGCGCAGGACCACGGCGCCGGCGCCCTCGGCGCGCACGAAGCCGTCGCCGCGCGCGTCGAACGCCTTGCAGCGCCCGTCCGCCGACAGCATCGAGCTGGCCGAGAACGACACGAACATATGCGGCTGGACGATCAGGTTGGCGCCGCCGACGACGGCCAGGTCGCACTCGCCGGCTTCGAGCGCTCGCCGCGCGAGATGCAGCGCCACCAGCGAGGACGAGCAGGCGGTGTCCACGGTGATGCTGGGCCCCTCGAGGTTCAGCGCGTGCGAGATCCGGTTCGAGGCCATCGAGGCGCTGCCCCCGATCGCCGTGAAGGGCGAGGCGGGCATCAGGTCCGCCCGGCTGACCTGGCCGTCGGAATAGTCGTGGGTCGACAGTCCCACGAACACCCCGACCCGCGGCGCGCCGGCGTCGCGGCGCCCGGGGCGCGCGGCGTGGCCCGCGTCCTCCAGCGCCTCCCAGGCCACGCGCAGCAGCAGGCGGTGCTGCGGATCCATGTACTCGGCCTCGGCGTCCGAGAGGCCGAAGAAGCCTGCGTCGAAGCGGTCGAACCCGTCCACCAGACCGGCCCATTTGCCGTAGCTGTGCAGCGGCCGCCCCCGCTGGGGATTGTAGTAGGAGGCGAGGGACCACCGCTCGGGCGGCATCTCGCGGATCGCGTCCTCGCGGCCCATGAGGTTGCGCCACAGGCGCGCGGGACTGTCGGCGCCTCCGGGAAACAGACAGCCCATACCCACGATCGAAATGCTGGCTTTCGACGGTTCCAACGCGCACCCCCCACAGGCTATGTCACGGGACAAGATGAGCAATTCGAACCCGTCTCCCCACGGGAGCTTACGAAATGACGCAGCGCCAGGCAACAGGATCAACGGCTGCGACACCTCAAGGCGGCGACGCCCGCGCGCAACGCCGGGCCCGCCCTCAGGCGGCGGCGATCTCGCGCCAGGGCGCGAAGGCCTCAGTCCGGAGGCAATTCATCGTTAGGCGGCAGATGCGGCGCATGCCCGGGCCTGTCGCATCGCGCTTCGGGCCGCCATCCGGTCTACGTGTCAAGGCTCCGCGGACGCCTGGGCGACTCGCTCCCGCGGAAACGTCTGACCGAGACGCTGCGGCGCCTCTCCCGCGCCCTCTGCGCCCAGATGTTCATGGGCAGAGAGGGCGGCGGGCCCGGTCGGGCTGCGCCCGCGACGCTTGCGGCGCGCGAAGGCGGGGCCGATGCGATGTCGCTGGCCCCGCCGGTGACGACGGCGGTTCGGCCGGTCGTCGTCACATCTCGGATGCTTGCTCAGGCGCGCAGGGCGTCGAGGCTGAAGCGCCCGGCCCCGAAGACGGCGACCTGGATCAGCCCGCCGGCGATGGCGAGGTTCTTCAACAACTGGATCGCCTGGCCCGGGTCCGAGAGATCCGCGTGGAAGATCAGCCCGGTGGCAAGGCAGAACGCGGCCAGCAGGCCGGCGGCGGCGCGGGCGCCCGCGCCGAGGACCAGCGCCAGCGCGCCGCCGAGCTCGACGAAGATCGCGACGACCAGCGCCACGGCGGGCGCCGGCAGGCCGTAGGCCTCGATATAGGCGAACGTCGCCGAGGGATCGGCGAGCTTCTCGCCGCCGGAGATCGCGAACACGCCCCCCAGCAGCAGCCGGCCGGCAAAGGCGGCCGCGGCAGGTGTGAACAGGGGCGAGCGGGGGCGGGGATGGGCGAGACTGGCGAGCGACATGGCGGGAGCTCCTTGGACGAAGGTCGCCGGTCCGGGACGCCGGGGCGCGATCCCGGTCACAGGTTCCGATGCGGCGACCAGGGGGACGGGAAGGGGGGGAGCGCGCTGGTCCGCGCTCCCCCGGACGGCGTCAGGCGGCCTCGACCTTCGGGCCGGGGGCATGGTCGGGATGGACGGCCCGGAAGCCGATCTGCACCCGGTTCCACAGGTTGATCGCGCCGATGGCGTAGCTCAGCCAGACGCGCTCCTCGGGGTCGAAGGCGGCCTCGACCTCGGCCCAGACCTCGTCGGGGGCGCCGGTCTGGGAGACCAGCGTCAGCGTCTCGGTCCAGGCCAGCGCCGCGCGCTCCTTCGCGTCGAACCAGGGCGACTCGCGCCAGCCGGCGAGGACGTGCAGGCGGGCGTGGCTCTCGCCGTCCTTCAGCGCCTCGTCGACATGGATGTGCATGCAGGCGGCGCAGCCGTTGATCTGGCTGGCGCGCAGCTTGACCAGGTGGAGCAGCTTCGCGTCGAGCGGGCTGTCCCTCAGCGCCATCTCGAAGGCCACCAGGGCCTTGAAGGCGGGCTGGGCGCGCTTGAAGTGGTCGGTCATGCGGGGGTGCATCGGGATCTCCTTTCGATCCTTGGGGAGCGGCGGGGCCGCGGGGGTTCAGGCCAGGGCGCGCAGGCTCGGCGCGGCGGCGAGGATCTCGGCGAAGACAGGCGGGTCGACGTTGCCGCCCGAGAGCACCACGACCACGTCGCCCTCCGACCGCGGCGCCGCGCCGGACAGGAGCGCGGCCAGCGCCACGGCGCCGCCGGGCTCGAGCGCCAGCTTCAGCGTCTCGAAGGCGAAGCGCATCGCGGCGCGGACGGCCTCGTCGTCCACGCTCAGGCCGGGCGAGAGCAGGCGGCGGTTGACCGCGAAGGTCAGCTCCCCCGGCGCGGGCGCGAGCAGCGCGTCGCAGATCGAGACGCCGCCCTCGCGCACGCTCTCCCGCCGGCCGGAGACGAGCGAGCGGGCGGTGTCGTCGAAGGCGGCGGGCTCCACCGGATGGATGCGGGCGCCGGGCGCGGCCGCGTGGATCGCGGTGGCGACGCCGGCCGCCAGGCCGCCGCCGCCGCAGGGAACCAGCGCCTGGCCGATCTCGCCGCCCGCCGCGAAGACCTGGGACACGATCTCGAGCCCCACGGTCCCCTGGCCCGCCATCACCAGCGGATCGTCGAACGAGGGGACCAGGACGGCGCCGCGACGCTCGGCGATCAGGCGGGCGATGGCCTCGCGGCTTTCGCGGCGACGGTCGTAGGGAACGATCTCGGCCCCCAGGGCGCGGGTGTTGCGGGTCTTGAGCGCGGGGGCGTCGGCCGGCATCACGACGGTCGCCGGAACGCCCAGCAGCCGCGCCGCCGCCGCCACCCCCTGGGCGTGGTTGCCCGAGGACCAGGCGACCACGCCGGCGCGGCGCTGGTCGCGGTCGAGGCGCGACAGGCGGTTCCAGGCGCCGCGGAACTTGAACGAGCCGGTGCGCTGCAGGCTCTCGACCTTCAGGAACACCCGGCGCCCGGTCCGCGCGCTCAGCGCCTCGGCTTCGATCAGGGGCGTGCGCACGGCCTGGCCGCGCAGGCGCTCGGCCGCCTCGCGCAGGTCGTCGATGGCCAGGGGCGTCGGGCGGCGCGCGGGCGGGCCGAGGCTTTCGGGCGCCGCGTCGTCTGGACAGGGGCGGCCGAATCCCGGCATCGGGTCGGCGGCGCCTGCGGGGTCTGGAAGTCGCATCGGCATGGCGGTCTGCCCTTCGGCTTGACGGGCGGCGCGGCGCCCGGTTGGGTTGGGTCGTCTCGATGAAGACAATCTGCGCCCTCGGCCGGGCCTGCGCAGTCGGGCCTGGGGCCGACGGATTACGACCAAGGGCTGGGCGCGCAGGCGGGCGCGAGCGAGAGGCGGCGATCTGATGCGGAACGACGAGGCGCGATCGACCGGGCCCGGGCTCGTCATCGAGATCGACCGCAGCCGCCGCCGCGCGATCGCCGAGCAGATCGCCGGCTCGATCCGCGACGCGATCGTCGACGGGCGGCTGGCCGAGGGCGCGCGGCTGCCGTCGTGGGTCGACCTCGCCGCGCAGCTGGGCGTGGCGCGCGGCACCGTGCGGCGGGCCTACGAGATCCTGGCCGACGAACAGCGGGTGGTCGCCTCAGGCGCCTCGGGCACGCTGGTGGCGCGGCCGATCGCCGACGAGCGTCCGCCCGGCGCCCAGCCCCGCCCCGGCGGCCGCCCGCTGCCCGATCCGATGCCCGGCATGACCCCGGCCTACGAGGCGCCCTCGCTGCCCTTCCAGAACGGGGTGCCCGCGCAGGAGGCCTATCCGGTCAAGGTCTGGGCCCGCCTGCTGGGCCGGGCCGCGCGGGCCCGCGCGGTCGAAAGCACGGTGCAGCCCGATCCCCGCGGCGATCCCGGCCTGCGCGCGCAGATCGCGGCTCATCTCGCCGTCGCCCGCGGCATCGACTGCGCCCCGGACCAGGTGGTGATGACCAGCGGTTTCCGCTCCGGCCTGACGCTCGCCATCGCCGCGCGGGGGCGGCCGGGGGCCGAGGCCTGGGTCGAGGATCCGGGGTTCCCGGTCATCCGCCGCTCGCTGGAATGGCAGGGGATGCGCCCGGTCGCTGCGCCCGTCGACGCGCAGGGGCTGGACGTCGCCGCCGCCGAGGCCCGCGCCCCCGGCGCGGCGCTGGCCGTCGTCTCGGCCTGCCAGCACGCCCCCCTGGGCATGGCCCTGTCGCCGGCGCGCCGCCGCGCGCTGCTGGACTGGGCCGCGCGCAGCGGCGCCTGGATCGTCGAGGACGACTTCCTGGCCGAGCTCCAGCTCGACGGCCGCGCCGTGCCGGCGCTGGCGGCGGAGGACGACCGCGGCTCGGTCATCCACCTGGGCACCTTCGCCAAGACGCTGGGGCAGATGATCGGGCTGGGCTTCGTGGTCTCGCCGCCCGCCATCGCCGGGCGGGTGGCCGAGGTCGCCGCGCATGTCCTGCCCGCGCCCTGTCCGATCGCCCAGCGCGGGCTGATGCATTTCCTCGAGGAGGGCCACTACCTGCGCCATCTGCGCCGGACCCGCACGCTCTACGCCGAGCGGCGCGGGCGCCTGCTGGCGGCCCTGGCCGAGGCGGGGATCGAGGCGGCGCCCAGCGGGCCCGCGGCCCTGGTCTGGCTGCGCGCGGACGCCGACGACGCGGCGATGCAGGAAGCCGGGTGGGCCCGCGGCATCGCCCCCGGACCCCTCTCGGGCTGGTTCGTCGACCCGGCCCTGCGCCGGCCCGGAGCCCTGATCTGCGCCACCAATTTCGACGCCCGCGCCGAGGCGGCGGCGCTGCCGCGCCTGCTGGAGGTGCTGCGCCCGCACCTGCCCTGACCGGGGCCGCGGCGCTCGGGCGGGGCCGCGGCGCTCGGGCGGGATCACGGCGCGTGCCGGCCCAGCGCGGGGTCGCGGACGCCGAGGATCTCGGCTGCGCGGACCAGCTCGGCCAGGGACGTCGCCGCCATCTTCCGCATCGCCGCGCCGCGATGGATCTTCACCGTCGCCACCGACAGGCCCAGCCGCCCGGCGATCTGCTTGTTCATCAGGCCCGCGGCGACCAGCGCCATCACCTCTCGCTCCCGCTCCGAGAGGTCGGCGTGGCGGCGGGTCAGGTCGTCGAGCTCCCGGCGCTCGGCGGCGGCGGTCGCGTCGCGGCGGATCGCGGTTCCGATGGCCGCCAGCAGGTCGGCGTCGCGGAAGGGCTTCTCGAGGAAGTCCACGGCGCCGGCCTTCATCGCCCGCACGGTCATCGGAATGTCGCCGAAGGCGGTCATCAGCACGGCGGGCAGTCCCGCGTCGTCTTCGGCCAGCCGCTCCAGCAGGTCGAGCCCGCTTTCGGCGCGCAGGCGCACGTCGAGCAGCAGGCAGGCCGGGCCCGGCGGGCGGGCGGCGGCCAGCAGCTCGCGCGTCGTCTCGAAGGGCCTCGCCGCGTAGCCGGCAGAGGCGAGCAGCTCGACCAGGGCCCCGCGAAGCTCGGCGTCGTCGTCGAGGATCCAGACCACCGGGTCGACCGGCGACGAGGGCGCGGGCCGGCTCATTCCGCGGCCTGGCGCAGGGCAGGCGCCGTGTCGGTGGCCGCCGGCAGCTCGACCACGAAGCAGGCGCCGGGCCGGGGCGCGCGGAGCTCGGCGCGGATGACGCCGCCATGCGCCTCGACGATGTTGCGGCAGATGGCGAGGCCCATGCCCATGCCGCCCGCACGGGTCGTGAAGAACGGGTCGAACGCCCGCTCGTGCGTCTCGGGGTCGAGTCCGCGGCCGCGGTCGCCGACGCTCAGCCGCAGCCGGTCGCCGGCCTCGGCCAGCGCGATCTCGATCTGCCGGCGCTCGGCGGGCAGGCCGCGCGAGGCTTCCAGCGCGTTCAGGACGAGGTTCATCAGCACCTGCTGTATCTGGATGCGGTCGCCGCGCACCGGCGGCAGGCGGCGGGGGGCGTGGAGCGAGACGCGCATGTCCGCCGCCTCGAGGTGGCGACGGGCGAGCGCCAGCGTCTCGTCGGCCACCTCGCCCAGGCGGACGAGGTCGGAGACGGCCTCGGAGCGCCGGGTCATCGCCCGGATCCGCTGCACGATCTGCGCGGCGCGCAGGGCGTTGCTCTCGACCTGCTCGAGGTTCTCGCGGGCGCGGGCGATGTCGGGGGTCTCGCGCGCCAGCCAGCGGGCCCCGGCGCGGGCGTAGGACACGGCGGCGGCGAGCGGCTGGTTCACCTCGTGCGCGATCGAGGCGGCGAGCTGGCCGAGCATCGAGATCCGGTCGTGATGGGCGAGCTCGTCCTGGGCGCGGCGCAGCTCGGCCTCGGCCCGGCGCAGGGGGGTGACGTCCATGGCCATGATCAGCGTGCGCCGCCAGTCGTCATGATCGGGGGGCAGGGCGACGCGGAACAGCACGTCGACCGTCCCGCCCGACGCGGTCCGGAAGGTCGTCTCGGCGTCGGCCCAGGGCGCGCCGGCGTGGATCGCGGCGAAGATGCCGGGCAGCGCGGCCTCGGAAGCGGCGGTGCGGAAGCGGCCGATGCCCTCGCGCAGCAGCTCGGCCGCGTCGGAGACCCCGAACAGGCGCGCGGCTGCGGAGTTGGCCTCGGAGAGGGCCGCGCCCGCGGCGGCCTCGCGCACCTTCTGCGGATGTTCGAGGAACCACTCGCGCACGTCGCGGCCGGCGCGCTCGGCCTCCTCGCACATCGGCAGGGCCCGCGACCAGTCGGCCTGCCACATCGCGAGGCCGGAGGTTTCGAAGATCGTCCGGTGCAGGCTGGCCGGCGCGGAGGCCGCGACCTCGGGCCCGGGCCTGCGGGCGCGCGCCACGCCGGCGGCGGCCAGCGCGAGGATGCAGACGACGGCGGCGCCGGCGCCCGCCCCGCGGGCCGGCCCCGCCAGCCCCGCGGTCAGCGCCATCGCGCAGAGGATCGCGGCCGCGGCCGCCGCCAGC